>DATEMW010000137.1:0-3415 GCA_035275385.1 Candidatus Methylomirabilota bacterium
GGCGTCACCGGGCCCGTGCCCGACGGCGATCACGTCGTGCCGATCGGCGTGGCCGACATCAAGCGCGCCGGGCGCGACGTCACGGTCGTGGGCCTCGCCTACTACGTGCGCGAGGCGCTCGCCGTCGCCGACTCGCTGGCAAAGGAAGGCATCTCGGTCGAGGTGCTCGACCCGCGCACCCTGGTGCCGATGGACGCCGAGGCGATCCGCGCCTCGGTGCGGCGCACCGGTCGGCTGGTCATCGTCGACGAGGCGCCGGCCACGTGCTCGGCGGCGTCCGAGATCGCCGCGCTCGTCACCGAGGACGCCGAGACGTTCCGCGCCCTCAAGGCGCCCGTCCAGCGCGTGTGCGCCGCGCCCGTCCCGGTCCCGTTCAGCCCGCCGCTCGAGCAGGCGGCGCTGCCCGATCGGGCGCGCATCGCGGCCGCCATTCGCCGGGTGCTGACATGCCGATAACGACGATCACGATTCCCCACTTCGCGACCGGTCCGACACCGCCGCACGCCGCGAGCGCCGATGGGCCGAACATGCTTCGCACGCGCGTCTCCGAGGTCGTCGCGAAGATGGGTCCCCCGCCCTGGTCGCGGCGGATCATCCAGGACGAGCGCAATCTCGTCACGTTGATCGCCAACCGTCCGGGCGGCGGCAACCGTCCACACTGGCACGCCGACTTCGACGAGTGGTGGGTGGTCCTGGCCGGCGAGTTCACCTGGGAGCTGACCGGCGGGATGGTCGTCGAGGCGCGCAAGGACGACATCGTCTGGGTGCCGCGCGGCACCGTGCACCACATCAAGACCGTCGGCACCGAGAACTCGCTGCGGCTGGCGGTGGCGATGCCGCCGGCGACGCACTACTTCAGCCCGTGCGAGCAGTGTGGCTACGACGACGAGGGCCCGCGGGAGTGGAACGCGTAGCGTTGCGCTAGCGCGCGCGCCCGCTACAACACCCGACGCGGCTGCACGTACGCGAGCATGAACACGCTGAGCTGCACGAGCAAAAGCTTGTTCCACGCCACGCTCGCAGCAGCCGCCTCGTCAGCAGCGAGATCGGCCTTGAAGACTGCCGCGAGCGCGCTCTGCGTGAGGCTCATGGCGCCGACGACCAGGTGCTGCGGGATCATGCCCGGCGGCCGCTCGCGATGGCCGTGCGCGAGCGCGACGCTCAGCACGTAGTACGAGAACTCCTGAGTCAGCGCCAGCTGCGCGGTCTCGCGCAGCCAGCGGCCCAGACTGTGCTTGCGGCGCTCGATCCGCACGCGGTCCACCTCGCCGTCGTCGCCGAGAAAGAACACCCGGGAGCGCTCGAACTTCACGAAGTGATCGTAGAGCGCGCCGGTCAGCTCGCCCTCGTGGCTCAGGACGACCGGCGCCGAACGGCCGATGGTCGCGACGTCCGCCTCGGTCAACCCGACGAACTCCATCATGTCGCGGATGAACCGCGGCATGTCCGTGCCCGGCAGATAGCCGGGCGCGCTCGCCGCCGGCGTCGCTGCGTCGCTCATGGCTCTCCTAGCTCGTGCGCAGCTTCTCGAGGACCTTGGGATCGGGATCGAGGCCGAGGCCCGGCCCCTGCGGCACCGCGATCCGGCCGTTCTTCGGATGGATCGCGTCGTGGAGCGGGTTGTCCGCGAAGTCGCAATAGAAGCGCTCGACCGGCGAGTCGGGCGCCAGCGCAGCGATGCAGTGGATCGACGCGAGCAGGCCCGGCCCGAAGTAGGCGGAGTGCGGCACGACCTGCACGCCGAACATCTCGCCGAGCGTCATCACCCGACGCATCTCGGTCACGCCGCCGAGCTTGGTCACGCTGGGCTGCGCGTACGTGATCGCGTCCGTTTCCATCGCGCGGCGAAACTCCCACGCGGTCCCGTAGTTCTCGCCCGCCGCGGTCGGGATCCCGCCCTGCGCGCGCACCTCGGCGAGGCCGGCGAGATTCTCCGGCGGCCACACCGGCTCTTCCAGCCAGTGCAGATCCAGCGGCGCCAGCTTGCGAGCCATCTCGATCGCCTGCGGCACCGTCCACGGACAGTTCGTGTCGACCATGATCGGGATGCCGGGCCCGGCGACGTCGCGCGCCGCCTTCACCTCGGGCACGGTGATCTCGTGCAGCTTGATCAGACGATAGCCGCGCCCGAGCGCCTGCTCGGTGTAGCGCGCCACGGCGTCGGCCGCGCCGTACCGCAAGAGGCTCGCATACGCGGGCAGGTCGGCCCGCGCGCTGCCGCCTAGCAGGCGATAGAGCGGCACGCCGGCCGCCTTGCCGGCGATGTCCCACAGCGCGATGTCGATGCCCGACAGCGCGTAGAGCACGGGGCCGTTGCGGCCGATCCCGTGCAGCAGCCGCTGGAGCTCCTCGTGGATCGCGGAGATCTGGCTGGGATCGCGGCCGACGCACATCGGCCCGAGCACGGTGTCGATGGCCGCGCGCGTGGCCGGAAAGATCCGGTGGCCGAACGCCTCGCCCCAGCCCGTGATCCCACCGTCGGTGTCGACGCGGACGAGCAGCATGTCGATGCTGGTGCGCGGCCGGCCGGCCATCATCGGCGTGGCCCCTTCGATCTGCATCGGCATGTTGATGACGAGCGTCTCAACGCGTGTGATCTTCATGCGGGCCGAGCCTCCATGCTTCCGTGATAGGGTACCCGGACTGGGAGCACAGCCCAGGGGGAGAACAGGTGGTCACCAGGGAACGGTTCGAGCAGGGGCTCACCCTGCAGCAGTACGTCGACAAGATGTCCTTCAACAGAGAGCGATTCGTCGAAGCGCTCGAAGACGCCGCGGTCGGGCCGGAAAGCGCCAGAGTCCTGGAGCGGCTGTCCGGCGCGCGCCGGGTGCTCGTCATCAGCGAGGACTGGTGCGGCACCTGTTTGGCCCACGTGCCCTACGTCGCCAAGCTGATCGAGGGCCGGCCCGAGATCGAGATGCGGCTCTTTCCGCGCGACGCGAATCTCGACCTGATGGACCAATATCTCAAGCAGGGCCGCTACCGCTCGATCCCGGTGTTCGCGTTCTTCGACGAGCACATGAACGAGCTCGCGAGGTTTCTGGAGACCCGGCCCAGCTGAATCCATGCGCGGCATTGTAGCGTCTCAAGGTCGGAGGGGGTGGACTCGATGAGTAATCCAGTCGTGCACGTCACGAACGCCACGTTCGACGGCGTGGTCACGAGCGAGCGTCCCGTCGTCATCGACTTCTGGGCGCCGTGGTGCGGTCCGTGCCGGGTCATCGCTCCCGTGCTGGACGAGATCGCACGCGAGGCCGGCGACCAGGTGACGATTGCCAAGGTGAACGTCGACGAAGAGCCGGCGCTCGCCGCCCGCTTCGGCGTGCAGGCGATCCCGCAGCTGGTGTTCTTCAAGTACGGCGTCGAGAAGGACCGGCTGGTGGGTGCCGCGCCCAAGCGCGAGATCGTCAAGCGG
>DATEMW010000138.1:0-5750 GCA_035275385.1 Candidatus Methylomirabilota bacterium
TCGGGCGGCTACTGGAAGGATCCGCCGCTGACCGACAAGTGGTGGTATCCGATCTACGAGAAGCTGGTCGAGCTCGACGTGCCGGCGATGATCCACGTCAGCATGTCCTGTAACCCGAACTTCCACACGACCGGCGGCCACTACATCAACGGCGACACGACCGCGTTCATGCAGCTGATCACCGGCGACCTCTTCAAGGACTTCCCGAGCCTGAAGTTCATCATCCCCCACGGCGGCGGCGCCGTGCCGTACCACTGGGGCCGTTATCGCGGGATCGCGCAGGATCTGAAGAAGCCGCTCCTGAAAGATCACCTGCTGAACAACGTGTTCTTCGACACGTGCGTCTACCACCAGCCCGGCATCGACCTCCTGTTCAAGGTGATCCCGGCCGACAACATCCTGTTCGCCTCCGAGATGGTCGGCGCGGTCCGCGGCGTCGATCCGGAGAGCGGCCACTACTACGACGACACCAAGCGCTACGTCGAGGCGATGAAGCTGAGCCCCGAGAATCGACAGAAAGTCTTCGAAGGCAACGCCCGCCGCGTCTATAGCCGGCTGAAGAACAAGATCCCGGCTTCGCGCTAGGAGAGATCGATGGCTGAGATCCCGCGACTGAACGGCGTCATCCGGGCCCTCGAGCAGGGCAAGACTGCCTTCGTCGGATTCGGCTCCGTGGACAACGAGACCGCCACCGCGCTGGCCGCCTCGAACCTGGACGGTGTCGCCTTCGAGATGGAGCACGCGCCGATGAGCGCGCCCGCCCTGCGCGACGCGCTCCAGTCGATGCTGGACCGGCGCCAGATCGCCGAGTCGGGCTCGCTCGCGCCGAAGGTGACGCCGATGGTGCGGATCCCGCCGAACGGCGGCGAGATGAACCAGTGGGTTGCCAAGCAGGTGCTCGACATCGGCGTGTACGGGATCATCTTTCCGCACATCAGCACGGTCGACGAGGCGCGCAACGCCGTCAGCGCCTGCCGCTATCCGCGCCTGCCGAACGCGCCGCGCTACAACCCGCCCGGGATCCGCGGCGACGCCCCGGCGCGGGCCGCGCGCTACTGGGGTCTCTCGCAGCCGGAGTACTACGCCCGCGCGGACGTCTGGCCGCTGGCGCCGCAGGGCGAGATCCTCGCCGTCCTCCAGATCGAGGACACGCGCGGCATCGAGAACCTGCCGCGGATGCTCCAGGAGGTCCCCGGCATCGGCGTGATCCTGATCGGGGAAGGCGATTTGAGCCAGGAGCTCGGCCACCCGCGCGAGTACGAGCACCCCGTCGTGGCGGAGGCCATCGACCGCATTCTGAAGATCTGCAAGGACCACAATGTGCCTTGCGGCCACCCGCACCCGGACGCCAAGAACATCGAGCGCCTGATCGCGAGCGGCTACCGGTTCCTGATGCCGAGCACGCCCCGGTCCTTCGGAGTGCTCGAGCAGGGGCGCAAGCTCGCCGGGCGTGTCTGAGTAGCTCGCGGGCGCGCCCGTGAGGGAGAGCTTCGGCGAGGCGTGCTCGGCGATCGCCCACGCCGTCCGCGACTCGCTCGGCCTCGAGCAGGTCCTCGACCGCATCGCGGCGGCGACGCGGCTGATCGTGCCCGTCGACTTGATGGGGCTGTGGCGCTCCGAGGCGCCTGACGACCCCGTCGCGCTCACCCTGGCTCCGGGCTCGAGGCCCGAGGCCTACGGCGGAAGCCGCCCGATCCGGCGCGCCGATCACTCACCGCGCTTGTGGCCCGACCCGCGCGAGCTTCCCCACTGCGTGACCGACGCGCCGCGGGAGCTCGATCAGACCTTCCCCGGAGACCGGAGGGTCGTCGAGCTGGGCTATCGCTCTGTGCTGGTGCTGCCGCTCGGCAGCGAGGACCACCCGCTCGGCGTGATCTGGCTCGTTCATCACGAGCCCGGCACATACACGCTGGAGCACGCGCGCGAGCTCCAGCCCGTTGCCGACCTGGGCACGCTGGCGGTGGAGCACGATCAGCTCCAGACGCTCGTGAGCGAGCGCCGGAGAAAGAGCGAGGCGCTGGAAGCGCTCCTGCCGACTCTGGCGCGCGCGCTCGACGTCCAGACGGTGTTCTCGCAGATCTCCGAGGTCACCCGGGAAGTACTCGCTCACGACTATCTGGCTGTCGGCCTCGTCACCTCGGATGGCGCGCTCAGGTTTCACGCGTCGTCGCTGGGTGAGGGTGTGCCGCGGCTGCGCGAATACCGCCCGACGACCGATTTCGGCAGGGCCTCCCTGGAATGGGATTTCTATATCGCGCGCGACTACACCGTGCTCCCGGACAGCTCCGTGCGCGTGACGTATCTCGACCCGGAGACGCGGCGGCCGGTGAGCCGCGAGTACAAGCCCAACCCGGACCTCCTCAAGTCGTATACCGTGCGCGGCGTCCGCTCGGAGCTTCGGGTCCCGATCTGGCTCCAGACCGAGCGCGTGGGGTACCTCTTCTTCACCTCGCGCCGGCCGAACATGTACGGCGAGGAGGACGTCGCGCTCGCGCGGCGGGTGGCCGACCACGTGGCGCTCGCGATCGCCCACGAGCGCCTGGCCGAGGAGGCCAAGCGGGCGACCCAGGCGCAAGAGCAGGCAACCCGGCTTCAGGCGCGGGTCGATTTCCTCAAGAGCGAGCTCGAGGGCGTCAGCCCGCATCGCGCGATCGGCCGGTCGCGCCAGTGGCGAGATGTCCTGGCGCACGCCACGAAGGTGGCGGGGACCGACACGACGGTTCTGATCACGGGCGAGTCCGGCACGGGCAAGGAGGTCGTCGCGCGCTTCATCCATCGCGCGTCGCCGCGCGCCGAACGACCTTTCGTCGCGCTCAATTGCGCCGCCCTGCCGGAGCAATTGCTCGAATCCGAGCTGTTCGGCTTCGAGCGCGGCGCTTTCACGGGAGCCCACACCTCCCGAGCCGGGAAAGTCGAGCAGGCCGCCGGGGGCGTGCTGTTCCTGGACGAGGTCGCCGAGATGAGTCCGTCCGTGCAGGCCAAGTTCCTGAGGCTCCTCCAGGAGCGGGAGTTCCAGCGCCTGGGCGGCTCCCACACGCTCCGCGCCGACGTCCGCGTGATCGCCGCCACGAATCGCGATCCGCGGATCGCGATGGAGCGGGGGACCCTGCGCGAGGACCTGTATTACCGGCTCGGCGTGTTCGAGATCGTGCTGCCGCCGCTGCGCGAGCGCCCGGAGGACATCCTGGTGCTCGCCGAGGCGTTCCTGGACGAGATCGGCCGCGGGGTAGGGCGTCCGGCCGCCGGCCTGTCGAAAGACGCGCGAGACAGGCTCCTGGCCCATCAGTGGCCGGGCAACATCCGGGAGCTGCGCAATGCGATCGAGCGCGCCGTGATTCTCTGCGAGGGCGGGCTCGTCACAGGGGAGCACTTGCCCATCTCGATCGCAGGGGCGACGGCCCGGCGCCCGGCGCCCGCTCCGCAGAGCGCCGGCACCGGCGCCGCCCGCGCCGGCGAGGCCGCCAACCCGGCGGCGTCAGACGGTGTCGCGTTGAAAGAAGCCCCCGCGGCCGCCGGTAGCCCGGTCGCGCCGACCGCGATTCCGCCCGAGGGGGTGAGCCTGGACGCCATCGAGCGCGAGCTGATTCAGAAGGCAATGGCGCAGGCGCGCAACAACAAATCTGAGGCCGCCCGCTTGCTGGGCCTGGCGCGCGGCCAGCTCTATTCTCGGCTCAAGCGGCACGGCCTCGACAAGTAGCGCCGGCTCGGCCGCAGCCGTTGTCTGGTTTCACGCAACCTGCTCACTTCCAGTCAGCCGGGTCTCGCCTTCCTACGCGAATCCACCGACGCTGTTAACTGACTGATTCTCCGAGCGGATTAGCCGGCCGCCGCCGACGCAACGCGCCCGGCACGCTACTCGCACTATGCCCGGCGCATGTCACACAAAAGCGTGGAACTGGTCATCGGCAAGCTGGCGACGGACGAGGGCTTCCGGCGCCGGTTCCTGGACGACGCGGTGGCGGCTCTTCACGAGCTCGGGCCGCGCGGATGTGAGCTGACGGCGATCGAGATCGAGGCGCTCGCGGCGCTCGATCCGGAGGCGCTCCGGTCGTTCGCCGTCGTCATCGATCAACGGCTCCAGAAGGTCGACTTCGGGAGGGATTGACATGAAGTACGGCTACCTCGTTGTCTTCGGCGCGGTGTTCGCCGAGCAGGTCGGTCTGCCGTTCCCGTCGGAGCCGTTTCTCCTGGCCACCGGCGGCGCGGCCGGCAGCGGCCGGCTGAGCTTCACGCTGGCACTCGGCCTGGCGGCGCTCGCCTCGCTGCTCGGCGACACGTTCTGGTACTGGCTCGGCCGGTCGCGCGGGCCGCGCGTGCTCGGCTGGCTCTGCCGCATGTCGCTCGAGCCCGACACGTGCGTGCGGAAGACGCAGGGCATCTTCGATCGCTACGGCGCCAAGTCGCTCGTGGTCGCCAAGTTCGTGCCCGGGCTCAGCACGATCGCGCCGCCGCTGGCCGGCGTCGTGGGGATGCCGCTCATGCACTTCGTCGGGTTCAGCGGGCTGGCCGGTCTCTTCTGGTCCGGCGCCTATCTCGCGCTCGGCTGGATCTTCAGCTCCCAGCTCGAGATCGTGGCGGCCTACATCGAGGAGCTTGGCAGCTGGGCGTTCGCGCTCCTGGTGGTCGGGATCGGCGGCTACGTCGGCTGGAAGTACGTGAGCAAGCGCCGGTTCCTCAAGAAGATCAACATCGCGCGGATCACGCCGGAAGAGCTCAAGACCAGGCTCGACGGCGGCGAGGACATGATCGTGGTCGACGTGCGCGACCGGATCGACTTCGAGTCGGAGCCGGCGATCATCCCGGGAGCGCTGCACCTGACGGTCGACGAGCTCGACGCGCGGCATCGCGAGATCCCGCGCGAGCGCGACATCGTCCTCTACTGCACGTGCCCCAGCGAGGAAACCAGCGCGCGTGCGGCTCTCTTGCTGAGACGGCGGGGGATCGAGCGCATCCGGCCGCTCGCGGGCGGCTATCACGGCTGGCGTGATCGCGGTTACCCGATGACCGAGCTCGAGATCGCGAGCGACGGAGGCTCCCATGCCTGATCCAATCCTCTTCGTGGTCGATCACGATCCGGAGATCTTGAAGTGCATCGCGGGCGCGCTCGAGCGGCGGTTCGGGGCCGACTACCAGGTGCTGACCGATTGCTCGCCCACCTCGGCGCTCGCCCGGATGCGTCAGGCCTGCGGACGGGGCGAGCAGCTGGCGCTCGTTCTCGCCGACGTGTGGACCGAGGAGATGCCCGGGCTCGAGTTTCTCGACCGGGCGCGCGAGGCGTGCCCGCGGGCGGCGCGCTGCGTCCTGGTCGGCTGGGGCGACCCGGAAGGATTCGCTCAGGTCAGGCGCGCGCTCGTCACCGGCCAGGTCGAGACGTTCCTGATCCGGCCATGCGACGACCCCGAGGAGCGTCTCTATCCGGTCGTCAGCGAGATCCTCGGCCGCTGGGCGCGCACCAATCGCCCGCGGGTGGCGGCGGTGCTGCGGATCGTCGGGGAGCGCTGGTCGCGGCGCTGCCACGAAATCCGCGACCTGCTCGAGCGCGCAGGCATCGGCTATGAGTTCTGGGCGCACGACTCCGAGAAGGGCCTGCAGATGCTGGAGGAAGCTGGGCACGACGGGGCGTTGCCCGCGGTGTTCTTCGGGCCGCAGGTTCTCGGCGATCCGACGAACAGCCAGATCGCGCAGGTGCTCGGCGCGCGTCTCGACCCGGAAGAGGATCTCTACGACCTGATCATCGTCGGTGCCGGGCC
>DATEMW010000139.1:0-7755 GCA_035275385.1 Candidatus Methylomirabilota bacterium
ATGAGCTACGGCGCCAGCCAGCGCGACGCCCACGCGCGGATGGCCGGCTACGTCGACAAGATCCTCAAGGGCGCCGAGCCCGGCGAGCTGCCCGTCGAGCAGCCGACGCGATTCGAGCTGGTCGTGAACTTGAAAACCGCCAAGACGCTCGGGGTGACGATTCCACAGATCCTGCTGCTCCGCGCCGACCAGGTCATCGAGTGAGGTGACGATTTCATGGCCCTGAAAGATTCGATCGCGCTCGGCATGTCGCTGCCCCACCGCTCGCCCGAGCCCATCGAGATGAGTGTCGTGCGCCAGGTCGCCCAGCGCGCCGACGCGCTCGGCTTTCGCGACCTGTGGGTCACCGAGAACACGCTGGATCACGTGTTCTCGTTCGATCCGGTCGTGATCCTGACCTACGCCGCCGCGGTCACGACGAAGATCCGCGTGGGCGTGTCGGTGGCCGTGCTGCCGGTCCAGAACCCGATCCACGTCGCGCACCACTTCGCCACGCTCGACTACGCGAGCGGCGGCCGCGCGATCCTCGGCGTGGGGCTCGGCCGCGACCAGCACTACCCGCAGTTCCAGGTGCCGCGCGAGCACCGCGTACGGCGCTTCCGCGAGCAAGTCGAGCTGATCCGGGCGCTGTGGACCCAGCCGAAGGTCAGCTACAAGGGCAAGATCTATCAGCTCGAGGCCGGCGCCATGTCGCCGCGGCCGGTGCAGAAGCCGCATCCGCCGATCTGGTTCGGCGGCGGCCATCCCGATGCCGTTCGCCGCTCGGCCGAGATGGCCGACGGCTGGATGGGCGCCGGCGGCTCGACCAACGCCGACTTCAAGCGCTCGGTCCCGTTGCTGCGTGAGCACCTCGAAAAAGCGCGGCGCGATCCGAAGACGTTCCCGATCTCCAAGCGCGTGTTCCTGTCCGTGCACGAGCGCGCCGACGTCGCGCGCGAGGAGCTTCACCGCTGGTACAGCGTCGTCTACCACAACCCGCCCGGCACCGATACGTCCGGCGTGCACGGCACGCCCGAGCAGGTACGCGAGAAGCTCGAAGAGCTGGTCGCGGCGGGCGCGAATCACCTCTTGCTCAATCCGATCGCTCGGCACGCCGAGCACGTCGAGGCGCTGGCCTCCATCACCGGGCTCGCCTAGCCGCCGCAGCAGGCCCGGTGCCTCGCATCTCGGCGCAAGAGTTCGAGCGGCTACCGCTTCGCGTTCACGAGTTTCTTGCGGGCGTGCCGCTTCACGACGTCTGGGTCGTGGATTTGCCGCACACACGCGGCGGCATCACCTTGGATGAGTTCTTGCGGGCCGCGGGCGGGCGTGTTTTCACACCCTCGCCAATCGTCCGAGCGCTGCTGAGCATTCGTTTCTTCGTCGGCAGGCTCTTCGGCTGGGATCGGGAGAAAGCCGGACCTGTCGGGGAGACCTTCGCAAGCCGCCTGACAACGGCCGATACCGCCCGATCGCTGGCGCCGGCGGGCACCCGCAAGGGGCCCTTCCGGGTCGTGTACCACTTCGAGAACGAAGAGCTGCTCGAGCTGACCAACCGCACTGCCCACGCCGCGGCGCTGAGCGCGCTGGTCGAGACGCCAGGCGCCTACCGCTTCTATTTCGGTGTGTACGTGCGCGAGGTCGGCCGCTTCACAGCCGCCTACATGGCCGTGATCGACCCGTTTCGCAAGCTGGTCGTCTATCCGTCGCTGCTGCGCAGTGTGCGCACGACCTGGAACCGGACGTTCGGCGCGGCCTGAGACCGCACGACGGGACTACGCAGGCTCGAACAGACGCTCGACGCGAGCCAGTAGCGGACTCTGCAGCAGCGAGGCGTGGTGCGCGGGCAAATCGACCCACACCGGGAACTCGCGTCCGGTGATCTTGCGGATCTTGGTCGGTCCGGCCAGCGACATCATGCTCTGCCAGGAGCCGGCGAGCTCAGGATGGGCGAGCAGCAGGAGTCCGCGACCCAGATACCCGTCGGCGACGCCTGACAGAGCAACCCCGGCCTCGCTTATCGCCGCGCTCAGCTCTTGAGGACCGAGCAGTCGTCTCGTCGCACCCGTTTCCCATACCAAAACGGGGCAGAGCCCGCGACCCGTCTCGCCGAGGGCGCCCAGCCAGTCGCGCCGGGCCACCGCCAGAAACCGCCGATAGGCGTCGCCAACCCCGTCCGGAGCGGCTTCGTGCTCCCGGAGAAGGATGGACGGAAACGGGGCATCCGGCAGGCTGTACGCGCGGATCAGCGACCCGGGAACCGGGCACCCGAAGGGGGCCACTCGCCCGAGAAAATCGGTCAGTGCTTCACCCGAAAGAGCGGCCTGGGGAATCGCGAGCAGGTACCGCGTGGCGTCCGGTCGCGGCTCGGCTGCCAGGAGCACGTCGCCGCTCGGCCAGGCCCGGCCGGTCGAGGCGCCGTCGACCCCAAGCTCCGCCCCACGGCAACGCCGTTGCTGGACGCTCATGCTCCGGTTAACATGCCAGACATCATCTCCAAGGAGGGCCAAAATGGCCGAAGGCAAATGTCACGTCGAGATCGTCTACTGCGTAGTTTGAGGGTATCTCCCCGTGGCCGTCAGTGTGGCGGCCGAGCTGTCCTCGGTCAACTATCGGGAAACAGCGATCACCCTCACCCCGTCCGACAGCGGCAGGTTCGAAGTGTACCTCGACGGCAAGAAGCTCTATGACAGGAAGGCTCCGGGCGCCGTCGACTTCCTGCCCGCGCTGAAGGAGATCCACAAGATCCGCGACGCGATCAAGGAGATCTTTGGCGTGGCGACCGCGCCGGCGGCCCACTAGGAGAACGGCATGGCCATCGGGACGCATCATCTGCACGTGAAGACGCGGGACCCCAAGCAGACGATGCAGTTTTACGTCGACAACCTCGGCGCGACCCTGATCGCAGATATGGGCGCGCGCGGCTATCGCGTGAACCTGCACGGGCTGCAGCTGAACATCACGGGCATCATCGACTCGCAGAAGCGCGAGCAGCACTACGGGCTCGAGCACATCGCGGTCGATACCGATGACTATGCCGGCACGCTGGCCCAGTTCCGGGCCAAGGGCGTCCGCGTCCTCGAAGAGCTGCCGCCCAACAACGGCCGGCGGGTCTGCTTCCTGGAAGCGCCCGACGGTGTGCAGATCGAAGTGATCGAGAAGGTGTAGCACGTGGACGCCCGCCGGTCCGGCCAGCCCGACGCCGTCAAGGAGCAAGTGGCGGCGCACTGGAACCGGCGGGCGCCCGGTTTCGACGCAGACTTCGGCCACAGCATCAAGACGCCGGCCGAGCGCGCGGCGTGGGATCGCATCCTGGATGCCGTTCTTCCCGCCGGTCGCAAGCTCGACGCGCTCGACGTCGGCTGCGGCACCGGCTTTCTCACCTTCGAGCTGGCCGGCCGCGGTCATCGCGTCACTGGCGTCGACTTCGCGCCGGCCATGATCGCCGAGGCCCGCCACAAGGCGGCGGAGCGCGCCGTGTCGGTGCGGCTCGAAGAGGCCGACGCGGAGCAGCTTCCGTTCCCGGCCGGCAGCTTCGACCTCGTGATCAGTCGCCATCTCCTGTGGACGTTGCCGCACCCGCAGGCGGCCATCGACGAATGGATTCGCGTCCTGCGCACGGGCGGACGGCTGGTCGTGGTCGACGGGCAGTTCGACGCCGGCGCGCTCATCGCTCCGGCTTCGAGCGCCCGCGCGAGCCAGGAGTACGCGGCGATCGGCGACCAGCTTCCCTTCCTCGGCGGGCGCTCGCGGGAAGAAATCGAGTCGCTGCTGACCGCGCACGGCCTGCGCCAGGTTCACGGCGATCCGCTCCACGATCTCGTGGCCGCCCAGGCCCAGCGCATGATCGACGAAGGGCTCGAGCGGCGCACGCATCGGCGCTACGTCGTCTGGGGCGACGTCGCACCTCGCTAGCTCCCGAATCGGAGACCTGAGACCATGAGACGAGTCCTGCTCGCCGCGTTGCTCGTCGTTACCATCGCCGGACACGCCGCGGCCCAGCCGAAGCCGGCAGCTGCGACGAAACCCGAGGGTGAGATGCGCTGGGCGCTCTACGTGACCTTGGCGCCGGCGTGGTTCGACCCGGGTGAGACGAGCGCCGGGTTTCTGACGCCGTTCTGGATCCTCTACGCGATGCACGACGCGCTCGTGAAGCCGATGCCCGGAAATCTCATGGCCCCGAGCCTGGCCGAATCGTGGACGCTCAGCGCCGATCAGAAGGTCTACGAGTTCAAGCTGCGCGAGGGCGTCAAGTTCCACAACGGCGATCCGTTCACCGCCGAGGACGTGAAGTTCAGCTTCCAGCGCTCGAAGGTCGGCAAGGTGCTGAAGGACCGCGTGCGCGACGTCGAGATCGTCAGCCCCTCGCGCGTGCGCTTCCACCTGAACGAGCCGTTCCCCGACTTCATGGCGTTCTACGGCACGCTCGCGACGGGCGCCAGCTGGATCGTGCCCAAGAGGTACGTCGAGAGCGTGGGCGACGACGGGTTCAAGAAGAAGCCGATCGGCCTCGGCCCGTACAAGTTCGTGAGCCACACGCCCGGGATCGAGCTCGTCATGGAAGCCTACGAGGGCTACTGGCGCAAGATGCCGTCGGTCAAGCGCCTCGTCTTCAAGACGGTCCCGGATGCGACCACGCGCGCCGCGATGCTGAAGACGGGCGAGGTCGACGTGGCCTACATGCTCGACGCGACGTCGGCGCTCGAGCTCAAGCGCGATCCATCGATTCGCCTCGCGTTCTCGGGCGCGATCGGCATCCACTATCTCGACTTCTTCGACCAGTGGGATCCCAAGTCGCCGTGGCACGACCGGCGAGTTCGCCTGGCCGCCGTCCAGTCGATCGATCGCCGGGCCCTCAACGAGGCCGAGACGCTCGGCGCGTCGCGGCTGACCGGCGCTATGGTTCCGCGCAAGTTCGAGTTCGCGCTGGCGCTCGAGCCCTACCCGTACGACCCGGCCAGGTCGAAGCAGCTCCTGGCCGAGGCGGGCTATCCCAACGGCTTCGACGCCGGCGACCTCTATCCCTACCCGCCGTATTTCTCGACGGGTGAAACGATCGCCGGCTACTTCGGCGCCGTCGGCATCAAGATCAAGGTGCGCACGATGGAGCGCGCGGCGCTGCAGACGGCGTGGGCGAGCAAAAAGCTCCACGGCCTGTGCATGTGCACGGTGGCGAGCTACGGCAACGCCGCGACCCGGCTCGCTGACCAGGTGCCGAGCGACGGCGCGTACGCGCGCGGCGCCGACCCGGACATCGACGCGCTCTACCGGCAGCAGGCGAAAGAGACCGATCGGCGCAAGCGCGAGGCGATGCTCCACCAGATCCAGCAGCTCCTCTACGAGCGCGTACGGTTCGGGCCGCTCTGGGAATTCATCTGGCCGAGCGGCATCGGCCCGCGCGTGGCCGAGCCCGCGCTGATGATGATCGACCCCTACCCGTGGTCGGCACCGCTCGAAGAGGTGCGCCTGAAACCGCGGTAGCCGGTCACCAAAGGAGCCGACATGGCCCGCGTGAAGCCCATCGTCAACCGGGACGACGTCGCCGCCGAGGACCACGCGCTCTTCGACGAGCTGGCGGCGCTGCGCGGGCGCATCAGCGGGCCGTCGACGATCGTCCTGCACAGTCCGAGCCTCGCGCGCCCCTGGAACGAGATCAGCGAATATCTGCATCGGCAGAGCATCGTCGAGCCCGAGCACGCCGAGCTCGCCGTGTGCGCGACGGCGCGCGAGAGGGACTGCGGTTATGTTTGGAATGCGCACGTGCCGCTGGCGCGCAAGGCCGGCATCCCGCCGGCGACGATCGACGTCGTTCGCGATCGCAAATCCCTGGCCGGGCTCTACGAGCCGGAAGCTGCCGTCATCCTGTACGTCCGGCAGCTCGTTCGAGACAACCGCGTCGAGTCCGACGTGTTCGACCAGCTCCTCGCGGCTCACGGGCCGCAATGGATGGTGGAGCTCACGTACTGGATCGGCCGCTATCAGGCCCTGGCCGGCATCTTGAACGGCTTCGAGGTCACCGCGGCGGCGCCCGCCGAAGTGCTGCCGCCCGCTCCTCGCTCCGGCGCCGCGGCGGCGGAAGTCCGCGCCCCCCTCGCCACGCCGCGCGTCGAGCCCATCACCCGGCCGGACCAGCTCGTCGAGACGCATCGGCCCGTGCTCGACGCGATGATGAAAGACCGGGGCGGCCGCGTGCCCGGCCCATTCCGCATGCTGCTGCACAGTCCGGCGCTCTGTCGCCGGCATCTCGACGTCGGGACCCATCTGCGCACGCGGTCGCGGCTCGAGCCCGCGGCGACGGAGCTGGCCATCATCGCCTCGGCGCGCGAGAAGGACTGCCCCTACGTCTGGGCCGCGCACGCGCCGGCGGCGCGCAAGGCCGGCGTGAGCGACGCTGCCGTGCTCGCCGTGCGCGATCGCGCTGATCTTACGGCGCTGCCGGAAAGCGAGCGCGACGTCGTCGCCTATGTCCGCCAGCTCTCGCGAACCAACGCCGTCGCCCAGGACGTGTTCGACCGGCTGCAGGCCGGGCATGGTGTGCCGTGGCTCGTCGAGCTCACGTGTCTCGTCGGCCACTACGGCATCACCGCGGCCATCCTGAACGCGTTCGAGGTCGCGCCCGCTCCCGACGCCGAGCCGCTGCCCCTGTCGGCCGGCAAGAAAGGACCATGATGCTGCTCACCGAACGCCGCAAGCAATATCGTCGAGTGCTCGAAGGCAGCGCCTGCATCCACCCCGCGTCGGTCTTCGACGCGATGTCGGCGCGTATGGCCGAGTCGCTCGGATTCGAGATCGGCATGTTCGCGGGCTCGATCGCCTCGGGCACGGTGCTCGGCGCGCCGGATCTGGTGGTCCTGACCCTGACGGAATTCGCCGAGCAGATCCGGCGCATCACGCGCGGCAGCGATCTGCCGCTGATGGTCGACGCCGATCACGGCTACGGCAACGCGCTCAACGTCATGCGCACGGTGGAGGAGCTGGAATCCGCCGGCGTCGCCGCGCTGATGGTCGAGGATACGGTGCTTCCCACGCCGTTCGGCGGCGGGCAGGCCGAGGCCCTGATCTCGGTCGAGGAGATGCTGGGCAAGCTCAAGGCGGCGGTGGCGGCGCGGCAAGATCCGGCGCTGGTCATCATCGGCCGTACCGGCGCGCTGCGCCGCGGCGGCGTCGCCGAAACCGAAAAGCGCGTGAAGGCCTACCAGGACACCGGCGTCGACGCGATCTTCCTGGCCGGTGCCGGCAAGCGCGAAGAGGTCGAGGCGATGCGCCGCGCCACCAAGCTGCCGCTGCTCCTGGGCGGCTCGCCGCCCGAGCTGGCCGACAAGAGCTATCTCGCGGCGCAGGGCGTGCGGATCGCGCTGCAGGGCCACCAGCCGTTTTACGCCGCGGCCAAGGCCGTCTACGACACGCTCAAGTACCTGCGCGAGGGCGGATCGCCGGCCGGGCTCAAGGACCGGGTCGCGTCGGACGAGCTACTGAACGTCGCGCTGCGACAGGACGAGTACAAGCGCCGCCAGTCCAGCTATCTGCGCTGAGCTCGGCGTGCTGCGCACCGCGGCCGGCTACCACACGAACGGAATCAGCCGGTACCGCACGCGCCTCGTGTAGGCCTCGTAGCCCGGAAGCTCACGCTCGAGGAATCGCTCCTCGACGCGGATCCGGACCACGATCAAGACAACCGTCACGAGCGCCAGCACGGTCGCCGCGTACGACTCGAGCCACAGCGGCATGCTCACGAAGAAGAGCACGGCGCCCGCGTACATCGGGTGGCGCACGACG
>DATEMW010000140.1:0-7770 GCA_035275385.1 Candidatus Methylomirabilota bacterium
GTAGAAGATGCTCGACCGGTACTGTGTGCCGACGTCGGGCCCCTGGCGATCGAGCTGGGTGGGATCGTGCACGACCGAGAAGAAGATCTGGAGGATCTCGCCGTACGAGATCTCCTTCGGATCGAACACGATCTCGACCGACTCGGCGTGCCCGGTCGCCCCGCGACTGACGGTCTCGTAGTCCGCCGTCGCCTTCGTGCCGCCCGAGTAGCCCGAGACCGCCTTTTGCACGCCGCGCACGTGCTGATAGACGCCCTGCACGCCCCAGAAACAGCCGCCGGCCAGGACCGCGGTCTGCAGCACACTCGATACCTTCGGGTCGTCGAGTGCGGGCGGCGGAATCACGACGGCCTGCTCGGCGAGCGCCGGTCCGCGCACCGCCAAGCAGAGACCGATGAGCGCTGCAACGATCACCACGGCGGCCATCGACTGAAAGCTTCGCATCGAAATCCTCCTGCGCTACGCGGACACTGGAGTCATGTGGGCACGCGTCGGCTCGGCCACCGCGGGGAATCTGACGATAAAGGTGGCGCCGCTTCCGCGACCTTCGCTCGTGGCCGTCACGACGCCGCCGTGAAGGTTGACGAGCCGCTGCACGAGGGTCAAGCCGATGCCGAGCCCACCGCTCGAGCGGTCCGCCGTCGCCTCAGCCTGAAAGAACAGGTCGAAGACGCGCGGGAGATTTTCCGGCTCGATTCCCTTGCCGTCGTCGGCGACCTCGAGCACCGCCTCGGCCGCTTCGCGCGCGACGCGCACGCGGATGTTCCCGCCGGGGCCGGTGTAGGTCGCGGCGTTGACGAGCAGGTTGGTGAGGATCTGCTCCACGCGCGTCTGGTCACCCTCGACCCACACCGGTGACGCAGCGAGCTCGACGTTGCGCTCCGATAGCCGGCCCGTGGTCTCCAGGGTCTCGATCACGTGCCCCGCCTGGGCCGCGAGCTCGATCGGCGTCCGCTCGAGGAGAATCTTGCCCGTCATCGCGCGGCCGACGTCGAGCAGGTCGTCGAGCATGCGCCGCAGGTGCCGGGTTTGCCGGTCGATCACCCTGATGGCGAACTCCAGCTGCTCTGGGCTCCGGCGATCGCTCTTCACGATCGCGGTCGCCGTCCAGATCGCGGCCAGCGGGTTGCGCAGCTCGTGGCTCAGCATCGCCAGGAATTCGTCCTTCGCGTGACTGGCCGCTTCGGCCTGCGCGCGCGCCTCGCGCTCGATCTCGAGCGATCGGTCGCGCTCCCGCGTGGCGGCCTGGAGAACGTCGCTGGCTTGCTCGAGCGCGGCGACGAGGCGGTTCACCTCGGCGACACGCGAGTCGGGCAGGCTCGCGATGCGCTCGCCGGTCGCGAGATGCTGGGCCTGGCCCTCGAGCGCTTCCAGCGCGGCGGCGATGGGCCGCGCCTTCCAGAACGCGTAGAGCATGCCCGCCGCCACCGCGGCGGCCCACAAGAAGCCGAACAGCGTCAGGTGATGCCAGAAGGCGTTGTCCACCGGCGCCGAAGGGGTCGCGAACCCGACGCCCCAGCCGTGGTGCGTGAACGTCCACGCGGTGTAGACGGCGGTTCCGTTGAGGTTCGTGTATCGCGCCAGGCCTTCCGGCTTGCGCTTCATGTCCGCGACGAGCGCCGGCGAGGGATCCTGGCCGCGGCGTGCAGGGCCTTCGGTGCTTCGCGCGACGAATTTGAAGCTGCGATCGAAGAGTCCCGCGACCGCGCCGGCCGGGAGACCCTGCCGAGCCATCAGCTTGTCGTACCAGTCGAGGTCGAGCTCGGCGATGAGCACGTGGGTCACCTTGCCGTTGCGAACGACCGGTACGCCAACGGCGACGATCTGCGCGCCGCCGTTCGGACCCGCGAAGATGTCGGAGATGACGGGGCGGCGCTCGGCGAACACCGGCTGCCAGAGCTCGAACTGCGGACCCGACGGCATCTCAGCGCCGAACGGCGCATCGGCCCGGAATACGCCGTGCCCATCGGCGCTGAACGCAAGGAGGTTCGCCCAGTCGGCGGTGGCGTCCACCGCCTCCTTGGCCTGCGCGTAGATGGCGTCCTCGCGCAGCGAGCTCGACGACCACAGCCGCGCGAAGATCGCCAGCCGCTCGACGCTGCTGTCGAGGGCGTTGTCGACGGCGGCCGCCAGCAGGCGCACCGACTCGATCTGTGAGCGCTCGCGCTCGTGCTCCTGAACCCGCCAGTGCAGGTAGAGCAGGGCGCCGGCGAGCACGCCGATCGGAACCATGCTGACCAGGAGCACCTGGAAGAGATGCCCGCGAACACCCCGATTCGATCGGCGCAGAGCCGCCCTCCACCCGAGCCAAGAGATTCAGTATCTCGCCGGGTTTCGAGCAGCCTAGCCGGGCCGGCCGCCGACGGTCAAGCTAGCGAGGACGTCACGCCGACTTGCCCTGGTAGGCGCGCTCCAGCGTGGCAATGTCGAGCTTCCTCATCGTGAGCATCGCCGCCATGACTCGCTGCGACTTCTGGGGATCCTTGTCCTTGATCATCTCGAGCAGGATCGTGGGAGTCACCTGCCATGACAGGCCGAATTTGTCCTTCAGCCATCCACACTCCGACTCCTGCCCGCCCGCGAGGAGCTTCTCCCAGAAGTAGTCGACCTCTTTCTGATTCTCGCAGTTGATGACCAGCGAGACGGCTTCAGTGAACTTGAACACGGGGCCGCCATTCAGCGCCATGAAGCTCTGGCCCTCGAGCTCAAAGTCGACCGTCAAGACCGATCCTTTCGGTCGCCCGGCAGCCTTGGAGCTCGCTTCGTCGTAGTAGGTCGTGGTACCGACTTTGGAGTTCTTGAAGATCGATGTATAGAACTTCGCGGCCTCTTCGGCCTCGCTGTCGAACCACAAGCACGGATGGATCTTCTGCGTGATCCTCGCCATCGTGACCTCCCATTGAAGGTTCTTCTCCATTCTCAGGTCGAACAGAAGCGGCCCAAATCGACAACGGGACGCGCGGACCCTAGAATGTCCGCGGGAATTCCCCGATGAGCGTCCTGCCGGCGACCGAGCCCATCTGTACCGGCAGCGGGCTGTCCGCGATCGCGAACGTGATCGACGGCCGCGCCCGCGACCTCGGCGGCGTCGCGATCCGGCGCGTCCTACCGGCGGCCGCGCGCCGAATGGTCGGCCCCTTCACGTTCCTCGACGAGATGAACGGCGCGTTCGCGGCCGGCCGAGGACTGGACGTCCCGCCGCATCCCCATATTGGCCTGGCAACCGTGACGTATTTGTTCGACGGAGAGATCGTCCACCGTGACAGCCTGGGCTCGCTTCAGCCGATTCGCCCGGGTGACATCAACTGGATGACCGCGGGGCGCGGCATCGTCCATTCCGAGCGCACCGCCGCCGAGCGCCGGACGCACGCCTCGAGGCTTCACGGTCTGCAACTCTGGGTGGCGCTTCCGCTGGCGCACGAAGAGACGGAGCCCGCCTTCCGTCATCATCCCGGGGCGAGCCTGCCCGAGAGCGAGCGTGATGGAATACGGCTGCGGGTTCTTGCGGGCGCGGCGTTCGGAATGACGTCGCCCGTGCAGACGCTGTCGCCGCTGTTCTACGTCGAGGCGGTGATGTCCGCCGGCAGCACGCTATTCTTACCGACCGAGCACGAGGAGCGCGCCGTGTACGTGGTCGAGGGCGCCATCGCCTGCGGCGCTGAGCGCACCGAGCCCGGACGGATGCTAGTGTTCACGGCGGCAGAGAGCGTGATGCTACGCGCCGACTCACCGGCGCGGATCGTACTGCTCGGCGGCGCGCCGCTGGACGGCCGGCGGTACATCCACTGGAACCTCGTGTCGAGCTCGAGAGACCGGATCGAGCAGGCCAAGCGCGACTGGAAGGAGCGCCGGTTCCCGACCGTTCCGGGCGACGAGGTGGAGTTCGTTCCGCTTCCGGACTCCTGATGGCGCACCCCGAGCCCAGCGAAGCCCTCGTGTCCGTGCGCGGTCTGGCCGAGCAGGCGTTCTCGCGGGCCGCCGGCGCGCCGCTCGTGCCGGGCAACAGCATTCGGCTGCTCAAGGACGCGCGAGAGAACTATCCCGCCTGGCTCGACGCAATCGCCGGCGCCAAGCGCTTCATCCACTTCGAGAGCTACATCATCCACGACGACGCGGTCGGTGATCGTTTCAGCGAGGCGCTGGTCGCCCGCGCGCGCGACGGCGTGCCGGTGCGCGTGATCTACGACTGGATGGGCGGCTTCGGCAAGACCTCGCGCCGCTTCTGGCGGCGACTGCGCGCCGGCGGCGTCGAGGTGCGCTGCTACAACGCGCCGACCCTGGCGAGCCCGCTAGGCTGGCTCAGCCGCGACCATCGAAAGATGCTCGCGGTCGACGGCGTGGTGGGTTTCGTCAGCGGGCTCTGCGTCGGGCAGGCGTGGGTCGGCGACGCCGGGCGCAACATCGCGCCGTGGCGCGATACCGGCGTGGAGGTGCGCGGCCCCGCGGTGCGGCAGATCGACACGGCGTTCGCACAGATGTGGGCCATGATGGGCGCGCCGATTCCTGACGACGGCAAGGCCGGCGCCGACCCGATCGCGCCGGCCGGCGAGACGCCCTTGCGCATCGTCGCGACCGTTCCGAACACGGCCGGGCTCTTGCGTCTTGGCCAGCTCGTCGCCGCGCTCGCTCGTGAGCGCCTCTGGCTGACCGACGCCTACTACGCCGGCACGCCGCTGTACGCGGAAGGGCTGCGGGCGGCGGCGCGAGACGGCGTGGACGTGCGGCTGCTCGTGCCGAACGGCACGGACATTCCCCTCCTGCGCCCGCTGTCGAAGGCCGGCTATCGCACCCTGCTCGAGGCCGGCGTGCGCGTCTTCGAGTGGAACGGCACGATGCTCCACGCCAAGACCGCCGTGGCGGACGGCCGATGGGCGCGCGTCGGCTCGACCAATCTCAACCCCGCGAGCTGGCTCGGCAACTGCGAGCTCGACGTACTGGTCGAGGACGAGCGCTTCGGCCGCGAGATGGAGGAGATGTACGTCGAGGACCTCGCCAACGCCACCGAGATCATCCTCGACGAGCGCTCACGCGTTCGACGACGCGAGGACGAGCCCGACCCTGCGACGTCGGGCGGCGGCGGAAGCGCCGGGCGCGCGGCCGCGGGTTTGCTTCGCATCGGTAACACGGTCGGCGCGGCCGTGATCGCCCGGCGCACGCTCGAGCCGGTCGAGACACGGATCATGCTCGCGGTGTCGATCGCCCTGCTGATCCTGGCGACCCTGGTCGCCGTCTTTCCCCGGCTGATCGCGTATCCGTTCGCGGCGCTCGCCGTCTGGATCGCCGGTGCCCTGATTTACCGATGCTACCGGTTGCGCCGCACCGCCCAGCGCGATACGCGATCGGCCGCACGCTGAATCGGTCGACGATGTGCCGGACTCCGAAGAAGTAGGCTCTCGCTGAGGCTTTGATGGGAACGCTGGACCTGTTCGTTCGCGCGTACGGCTATCCTGCGCTGTTCGGCGGGATGGTCCTGGAGCAGTTCGTGCCGCCGATGCCGGGCGAGCCGCTCCTGCTCGGCGCCGGCGCTCTGGCCGGCAACGGCCGCCTGAGCTTGACGCTCGCGTTCGTGCTGGCGCTCGCCGGCACGATCGTCGGCGACCTCATCTGGTACGAGATCGGCCGCATCGGCGGGCAGCCGGTGCTCAAGCGCCTCTGCCGGCTCTCGATCGAGCCGGACACCTGCGTCAGGACTGGCGTGGAGACGCTGGGGAATCACGGCGCCAGCGCCCTTCTGATCGCGAAATTCCTGCCCGGGCTGAACAGCATTGGCCAACCGCTGGCGGGCGCGCTCGGTATGCCGCGGCGCCGCTTCGTGATCTTCGACGTTCTCGGCGCCGTGTTGTGGGTGGGGCTCTACGTCGGTCTCGGCTTCGCGCTCCACGATCAGCTCGCCGAAGCTGCACTGCTCGCCCAGCGCCTTGGCGGCTGGGCGCTGGTGATCGCGGGCGTCGCCTTCGCGCTCTATCTGGCCATCAAGGTGATTCGCCGCCAGCTCTTCCTGCGAGAGCTGCGCATCGCGCGGATCAGCCCCGAGGAGCTCGCGGCGAAGCTCTCGGCGAACGACCCCGTCCTCGTCGTCGACCTCCGTCACGAGCTCGAGCTGCGGGACGAGCCGAAGATGATCCGCGGCGCCCTGCGCGTCACGCCCGAGGACCTCGAGCAAGGCCGCGTCACGCTCCCGCGTGATCGCGAGGTCGTCGTCTACTGCTCGTGACCGAACGAGGCCACGAGCGCCCGGGTGGCGCTCCTGTTACGCCGGCGCGGCGTCACGCGAATTCGGCCGCTCGCCGGCGGCTTCGAGGCGTGGCAGGAGCACGATTTGCCAGTCGAGGCGCTGCCGGCTCCGGCGGCCACGCTCGCAGGGTAGCTTAGCGCGTGGGGGCTCGACGCCCGGACCCCGACAATCGAG
This sequence comes from Candidatus Methylomirabilota bacterium, assembly GCA_035275385.1. Classification (GTDB taxonomy): domain Bacteria; phylum Methylomirabilota; class Methylomirabilia; order Rokubacteriales; family CSP1-6; genus AR31. Next base: position 6,410 of record DATEMW010000140.1, read on the forward strand.
TCCGAAAGCGGCCAGACTTCGGCCCCGTCAGGTGCCTATCATCCGGCCGCTGGCCATGGATCTCGACCGTGCTCCTGTGGCTCGACGCGAGCTGACCGCGCTCTGGGTCGATCACGTCCAATCGCCCATCGGAACGCTGACGATGGTGGGCGCTGACGACGCCCTCTGCGCGCTTGCGTTTCCGGTCGAGCGCTCCCGAATGCTGAAACGCCTCCGGTCTCGCTATCCCGGCGCCGTGTTCGAGCGACGCCGCGCTCCCGACGGCTACGCGACTCGCCTCCGTGCATATTTCCGTGGAGATCTCGAGGCGCTCGACGACATCCCGGTCGACTGCCGCGGCACGGACTTCGAGGAGCAGGTCTGGACGGCGCTCCGAACGATTCCACCCGGCACGACACTTACCTATCGCAAGCTCGCGGAGCTCGTCCGGCGCCCGCGCGCGATCCGCGCAGTCGGGCGTGCAAACGCGCTGAACCCGATCTGCCTCGTGATTCCGTGCCATCGGATCGTGGGGAGCGACGGTGACCTCACGGGCTACGCAGGAGGCATCTGGCGCAAACGATGGCTGCTGGCCCACGAGGGAGCGCGCCTCGAAGGAAGGAGCAGTCGGCGCTGGCGTGAGAAACACCCCTAGCCAAGACCGGACTGCTGAACTCTGGGACGAGACCGCAGTAGACGGGTACCAAATCGTCCATCGACCTCGTTTCACCTTGACGACCATGTCGGCCCTGCATAGATTCGCGCGCACTGTCGAGATCAACTCCTCGAGGAGAGCTCATGACGCGCGAGCTGGGACGGCAGTGGATTGCCTGCGGTGTGCTGGTCACGGTCTTGAGCGGGTGCGCCACCTTCGACAAAGATCTCGCCTGGGGATCGCGCATCGGGATACGACCCGATGCACCCTCGACCTCCAAATTGTGGGAGGCAGGCAATCCGTGCGACCGCTTCGTCATATTCGCGCAGTACGCCAAGGATCTCGAGGAAGCATACCGCACCCGGGCGACGCAAAATCGAACGTGGATCTACGTCGCGGGGCTGACCGGCCTGGCCGTCGCGGCGGCTAGCGGCGCACTCGCCGCTGCGACAGCCGTGGCCGCCGGTACGTTGGCATTATTGTCCGTCAGCGGCGGCTTCACGGCGGGCGCCTTCGCGACGATCAACAACACTCAGCTCGCGAACGTCTACGACGACGCGTCCAAGGAGATCGGGAGCGCCGTCGCGACCGCGGAAGCCGCCGTCTTCGGCGCTCCGCCAACTACACCCGCGCCTGCTCCCGCGGCTCCGCCTGCCGCCGTGCCGCCGGCATCTGCGCAGCCAGCACCTGCGCAACCGGCTCCTGCACCGCCGGCCCCTGCACAGCC
>DATEMW010000141.1:0-3335 GCA_035275385.1 Candidatus Methylomirabilota bacterium
AACACGGCAGCGCTCGAGCACGGCGACTCGAGCCACGGCGACGGCTTGAACTGCTGACGATACGCGCGCGTGACCTCGGCGCCGCCGTCCTGATTGATGAAGTGCGCGAACGAGAAGCCGGTGCCGAAGTGCGCGGCCACCGCGGCGCTCTGGTCGCTCGAGCCGAGCAGCCACATCTCCGGCGCGGTCGGCCCCGTCGGCATCGCCAGCACCGGCGCGTAGAGATGACCCGGTGGCAGGGTGCCGTGTAGAAAGCCCTGGAGGTCGGCGATCTGCTGTGGGAAATACTCGAGGTTCGCGTTCTCGCGGAGCGCGCGCGCCGTCAGCTGGTCGCTCCCGGGCGCGCGGCCGATGCCGAGATCGATCCGGCCCGGAAAGAGCGTCTCGAGCACGCGGAAGCTCTCGGCGACCTTCAGCGAGCTGTAGTGCTGGAGCATGACGCCGCCCGAGCCGACCCTGATCCGCGACGTGCGTGCGGCGACCTGGCCGATCAGCACCTCGGGGCTCGAGCCCGCCAGCTCAGGCGTCGAGTGGTGCTCGGCCAGCCAATAGCGGGAGTAACCGAGCCGATCGCACAGCTCGGCGAGCTCGAGCGTCTCGTGGATCGCCTCCGCCACGCCGCCGCCGCTGCGAACCGGTGATTGGTCGAGCACGCCGAGACGGAGCATCTAGTTGATCCGCTTCTCCCGGCCCTTCCACTCCTGCTCGCGAAGGACGAACTTCTGCACCTTGCCGGTCGAGGTCTTGGGCAGATCGCCGAACTCGATGGCCGCCGGGCACTTGAAGTGCGCGATGTGCTGACGGCAGAACTCGATGATCTCCGATTCGGTGGCCTTCTGCCCGGGCTTGAGCGTCACGAACGCCTTGGGCCGCTCGCCCCACTTGTCGTCGGGGATCGCCACCACCGCGCACTCGAGCACGGCCGGATGCCGCGCGACGCACTGCTCGACCTCGATCGTCGAGATGTTCTCGCCGCCCGAGATGATGATGTCCTTCTTGCGATCGCGAAGCTCGACGTAGCCGTCGGGATGCCACACCGCGATGTCGCCGGAGTGGAACCACCCGCCGCGGAACGCCTCGGCGGTGGCCTCCTGCTGACGGAAGTAGCCCATCGCCGCGTTGTTGCCGCGCATGATCACCTCGCCGAGCGTCTCGGCGTCGCGCGGCACGTCGTTCATGTTGGCGTCGACGACGCGCACCAGGTCGAAGATCGCGTAGCCCTGGCCCTGGCGCGCGGCGAGCTTCGACTGCTGCTCGAGCGGCAGCGCGTCCCACTCCTCGTGCCACGCGCACACCGTGTGCGGCCCGTACGTCTCGGTGAGCCCGTAGACGTGCACCGGTCTGAAGCCGAGCTCCTTGAGCCGGCCGAGCAGGGTCGGCGACGGCGGCGCTCCGGCCACGCACACGGTCACCGGCCGATCGAGCTTGTGCGCCTTGGGATCGTTGACGACGCCGATGTGGACGGTGGGCGCGCCGTTGTAGTGCGTGACACCTTCCTTGTCGATCATGTCCCAGATGCGGCCCGGCTCGACGCGGCGCAGGCAGATATGCGTGCCGCCCACCGCGGTGACGCCCCACGTGAAGCACCAGCCGTTGCAATGGAACATCGGCAGGGTCCAGAGATACTTCGCGTCGAAGCTCATCTGCGACTCGAGCACCTCGCCAAGCGCGTTGACCCACGCGCCGCGATGCGAGTACATGACGCCCTTGGGCCGGCCCGTCGTGCCCGAGGTGTAGTTGATCGCGAGCATCTCCTCTTCGTCCTTGAGCCAGCTCTCGACCGGCGCGGGCGAGCCGCCCGCGAGGAAGTCCTCGTACGGATCGCCCGGGGCGCCCGTGTCGTCCACGCGGACGGTCCGGATGCCGGTGAGCGGCAACGGCTTGACGAGCGGCTCGAGCTCGGCATCGACGAACAGAAACCGGGCGCCGGAATGGTCGAGGATGTAGCCGATCTCGTCGGAGCTCAGCCGCGTGTTGATCGCGACCAGCACGCCGCCCGCGGCGGGTACGCCGTAGTGTGCCTCGAGCATGGCGGGGATGTTGGGGCACAGAAACGCGACGCGGTCGTGCTTGGCGAGACCGGCGGCGCGCAGCGCCGAGGCGAGCCGGTTCACGCGCTCCTCGAGCTGACGGTACGTGTAGCGTCGGGCGCCGTGGACGACCGCGATCTTGTCGGGGAACACGTACGCGCTCCGGGTGAGGAAGCTCACCGGCGAGAGCTCGGTGCGATAGACGTGGCGAAACTCGCTCATGGACGCTCCTTCGAACGGGCTTGCGCAAAGTTTACCCCAGGAGCACTTGCGCGGGGGTGGACCGGCCGCTTACGCTCGCACGGGGTTCGAATCGTCCCTCGATCATGGTAGTGCGCGCCGCAGGACGTCGCGGGGCTGGGGCCCCGCCGGCCGAGGCGCGCTCATGAAAGTGGAGGAGCGCATGAACGACGTCTCGCGACGGCAGTGGCTCGGCTCGGCGGCAACCCTCGGTGTCGCGGCAGCGCTCGCCGGCACGGCGACGGCCCAGGGCCGCCCGTCGGCCGATGAGCTGATCCGCACCGTGAAGGGCGCGAAGCTCTACGACCTCTCGTTCACGTGGAACGAGCAGTCGCCGGTGCTCGGCCTGAATCCGCCCTACTCGTTCGCGCTCAACCGGACGCACAAGATGACGCACGAGATCTTCGGGCAGGCGCCGGGCAGCCGCGTGTCGTGGGCCTCGGAGATCATGTACTTCAGCGGCCAGCACGGCGCGCCCACCGTCGACGCGATCGGGCACATCGGCCGCGACCTGAAGCTGCACGGCGGCGTCGACGCGGTCGCGGCGACCTCCACGCCGGGCGGCATCGGCGCGAACCTCGGCATCGACAATTTCCCCGCCGACTTGATGATCAACCGCGTCGTCTTCCTGGACGTCGCGCGGCAGCTCGCGGGCGGCAAGCCCGACCCGCTGGCGCCCGGCTTCGAGGTCACCGGGGCGCATCTCGACCAGACGGCGAAGGCGCAGGGCGTGGAGGTGCGCAAGGGCGACTCGCTGATGATCCGGACGGGCTGGGGGCAATACTTCGGCAAGGACAACGCCAAATATCTCGGCGAGCAATCGCCCGGACCGGGTCAGGACGCGGCGCGCTGGATCATCGGCAAGGGCGTGCGGCTCGCCGGCGACGACACCGCCACGTTCGAGAAGCGGCCGGCCGCCTACGGCAAGGAGCTCTTCAGCGTTCACATGATGCTGCTGGCCGACAACGGCATCTACATCGTCGAGAACGCCAACCTGGAACCGCTCGGCGACGCCAAGGCGTACGTCGCGCTGCTGATCCTGACGCCGCTCAGGATCCAGGGCGC
>DATEMW010000142.1:0-7681 GCA_035275385.1 Candidatus Methylomirabilota bacterium
GAGGAAGCATCGGAGCAACGCGTGACCCTCCGGCGCGCGGCCGGGATACTTCACGCTCGAGAAGGTGCAGGCGAGCATCGAGCGGCCTTCCGTGCGCGGGACGACGATGCCGAACCCGTCGAGCGGGTGCGGCACGTCCGCTCGGCGATAGCCGAAGCTGAGGGTCGCCGAAGACGCGTAGGGAATCTCGCCGAGCAGGGTCGCCAGCGCCGGATCGATGTAGCGCGTGAGCCGGCTCGCCGCGTGGGACTCCGTCGCGAGAATCAGGTGGTCGGCCTCGAGCGCTGTGCCCAGCCCGCCCGTCACCCGCCAGCCGGCACCGCGGCGCTCGATGCCGTCGACCCGGTGCTTCAGCAGCACCGAGCCGGGCGGCAGGCGTGAGGCCAGCTCCGTCACCAGCTCCTCCATGCCGTTCTGAAAGGTCACGAAGAGGCTCCAGCGCGCGCCGCTCGTTCCGGCCTCAGGCGCGCGGCGATTGGCCCGCCAGAGCCCGAGGATGATCGAGCGTTCCCGGCGCTCGAGCTCGCCGAAGCGCGGCATCGTCGCGGTCAGCGAGAGCTCGTCGGGATCGGCCGTGTAGATGCCGGCGACCAGCGGCTGCGCCACGCGCTCGAGCGCTTCCCGGCCCAGACGGCGGCGCACGAAGGCGCCCAGGCTCTCGTCGTCCTTCACGCTTCGGGGCACCACGAGATCGAGCGCCATCCGGAGCTTGCCACCCCAGGAGAAGAGACCGGACCTGACGAACGGGCCGAGCTTGGTCGGCGCGAGGAGCTGGAACCCGTCCGGCAGCGGATGCAGACGCCCGGCGCGCCACACGAAGACCTTGCGAAATCGATCGTCGGTGCGTACCAGGCGGTGCTCGACGCCGAGCCTGCGGCAGAGCGCCAGCGCCCACGGCTTCTCGGAGAGGAACGAGTCCGGGCCCGCCTCGACGAGAAATCCGCCGGCATGCTCGGTCGCGATGGTGCCGCCGATCCGGTCCCGCGATTCGACGACCGTCAGCTCGAGACCGATGGATCGCTCCCGCGCGAGCTCGACCGCGCGATGGGCGGCCGCGAGCCCGGTGATGCCGCCGCCGACCACGACCACCTTCATCGCGGACCCTTCATCGGAGAACCCCGTAAGCGCGGACGAGCTCGGTCAGCATCGCGACGAACTCGGGATGATCGTTGACGGCCGCCGCGCGATGGAGCTCGAGCCCGGCGTCGACGGCCACGCGGCGCGCCTCGACGTCGAGGTCGTAGAGCACCTCGACGTGGTCGCACACGAACCCGATCGGCACCACGACCGCGTGGCGATTGCCCTCGCCGCCCAGCCGCCGGAGCACGTCGTTGACGTCGGGCTCGAGCCACGGCTGGCGCGGGCTCCCGCTCCGGCTCTGGTAGGCGATCGACCATTGCGCGTGGCCGAGACGCCTGGCGACGGCGCGCGCCGCGGCGGTCAGGTCGGACACGTACGGCGAGACCGCAGCCATCGCCGCCGGGACGCTGTGAGCGGTGAACACGAGCGGCGTCGACGCGCGCGTGTCGACCGGCACCTCGTCGAGCGCCGCGCGAGCCCGGTCGGCCACTGCCGCCACGAAGCGCGGCCGCTCGAACCACGCCGGCGCGAAGCCGACCTCGGGTGCGCCCGCGACGCGGGCCCGCGCCTCGGCGACATCCTGCATGTAGCGGTCCCACGATGCCTCGGTGCGGAGCGGCGAGAGAATGATCGCGAGCGCCCGCCTGATGCTCTTGGCCGCCATTTCGCCGAGTGTCTCGTGAAGGAACGGATGCCAGTTGCGCATCCCGACGAACACGGGTAGGGCCGACCCGGCCCGCGCGAGCGACTCCTGCAGCGCGCGCGCCTGCGCGAACGTCAGCTCGGCCAGCGGCGAGCGCCCGCCCGGCATCGCTTCGTAGTGGTGCGCGACCTCTTCGAGGCGCTCGGCCGGGATGCCGCGGCCGCGCGTGACGACTTCGAGAAAGGGCCGGATCTCGTGCGGCGCCGTCGGCCCGCCGAAGGCGACCAGCAGCACCGAGTCGATACCGCTCATCGCCGGTCGGAGAGCTCGTGCACCATCTCGACCAGCGCGCGCGCATGCTCGACCGGCGTCTGCGGCAGGATCCCGTGGCCGAGGTTGAAGATGTGACCCGGGCGGCCGCCCGCGCGGTCGAGGATGTCCTTCACGCGCTCCCGGATGTACGCGGGCTTCGACAACAGCACGACCGGGTCGAGGTTTCCCTGAACCGCCGCGTCGTGGCCGACCGCCGCCCAGCCCTGGTCGAGGTCGACCCGCCAGTCGAGCCCGATCACGTCGCCCCCGGCAGCGCGCATCGACGGCAAGAGCGATGCGGTGCCCGTGCCGAAATGGATGACCGGGATCCCGGGTGTCAGCGCGCGGATCAACGCGCGCGTGTGCGGCAGCACGAACGTGCGGTAGTCGTCGGGCGCCAGCACGCCGACCCAGGAATCGAAGATCTGCACCGCCTCGGCTCCCGCGGCGATCTGGCCGTTGAGATAGCGCGACGTCGCGTCGACGAGGACGCCCATGAGCCGGCTCCAGCCCTCCGGCTCCTCGTACATGAGGCGCTTGGTGTGCTGATAGTCGCGCGACGGGCCACCCTCGACGACGTACGACGCCACCGTGAACGGCGCGCCGGCGAAGCCGATCAACGGCACCTTGCCGGCGAGCGCCTGCTTCACGCGGCGCACGGTCTCGAACACGAACGGGACGGCCGCGTCGACGTCGACGCGCGGCAGCCGCGCGATCGCGGCCTCGCCGCGCACCGGCCGATGGATCACCGGGCCTTCGCCCTTCGCAAACTCGAGCCCGACGCCGAGGGGCTCGACGATCAGCAGGATGTCGGCGAAGAGGATCGCGGCGTCGACGCCGAGGCGCGCGACCGGCTGCAAGGTGACCTCCGCGGCCGCCTCGGGATTGCGCGCGAGCTCGAGAAATCCATACCGCTCGCGCATCGCGCGATACTCCGGCATGTAGCGGCCGGCCTGACGCATGAGCCACACCGGCGTGTACGACGTCGGCTGGCGGCGCGCGGCGCGGAGGAAGACTGCGTCGTTCCCTGACACGCTTGAGAGCTTATCAGAGCGGAACGGAGCGGAATCGGCTCTTCGGTCAGTCGCGGCGTTCCGGCGCCAGCCCGGCGATGAGCGCCGTCAGCTCGAGCGGGTCGACGGGCTTGGCGATGTGCGCGTGGAAACCCGCCTCGAGCGCGAGCGTGCGGTCCTCCGAGCGCGCGTAGGCCGTGAGCGCCAGCGCGCGGACCAGGCCGCCCTCGCTGGCACCCAGGGCTCGGACCTTGCGGATCAGGACATAGCCGTCGTCGCCCGGCATCCCGATGTCGCTGAGCAGCACGTCCGGCCGCCAGCGCCGCAAGGTCTGAAGGGCCTCGTCGGCCGAGTCCACCACCGTCACGTCGGCGCCGGCCCGGCCGAGGATCTCGGCCAGAAGATCGCGCGCATCCGCCTCGTCGTCCACGACGAGAATCCGGCGCCCGGTCAGATTGATCACGCGGGAAGGAGCGCTCTCGAGCCTTCGGTACGCCGCCGTCGGCGTCGACGCGGCGCGGACATCCTCGCTGCGCAGCGGCAGCTCGACCACCAGGGTCGCGCCTCGCCCGTCGCCGTCGCTCTCGGCCCACACGGTCCCTTCGTGGAGCTCCACGATATGCCGCACGATCGCCAGCCCGAGTCCGAGCCCGCCGTGTCGTCTCGTTCCGTCGTCCTGGCGGAACCGGTCGAAAATGTGCGGGAGCAGCTCGGCGCTGATGCCGCGGCCGGTATCGCGGACGGTGAGGCGCGCGTGGGCGCCGGCCCTCTCCAGGCGTAGATCGATGCGCCCTCGGCTCGGCGTGAACTTGATCGCGTTGGCAAGCAGGTTCCACACCACCTGCTGCAGCCGGCCGGGGTCGCCGATGAGCAAGCCGGCCGACGGGTCCAGCACGGCCTTGAGACCGATGCTCTTGGCGTCCGCGAGGCCCTGGACCGCCTCGATCGCCGACTCGATGACGGCGACGAGATCGACGGGTCCGGTCTCGAGCCGCAGCTTGCCCGCCACGATCCGTGAGACGTCGAGCAGGTCGTCGATGAGCTGCGCCAGGAGCTTGGTGTTCCGCTCGATGACCGGGAGCGCGCGGGCAGACGTCGCGTCGTCCAGCATCCCGGTGGTGAGAAGCCGCACCCAGCCCAGCATGGCCGTCAGCGGCGTGCGGAGCTCGTGCGAGACGACGGCCAGGAACCGGTCCTTGGCCTGGTTCGCGTCGCGCAGCTCCCGCCGCGACTCCTCGAGGTCGTGCAGGACTTCCTCGTACGCGCGCATGTCGCGCAAGATGCCGATCGCGCCGATGACGTTGCCCTGAGGATCGCGGAGCGCCGAGGCGTTGAGGGTCGTCGAGATCACTTCGCCCGAGGCGCTCCGCGGGTGCAGCCGCACGTTGCGGCTCACGCCGTGCTCGACCACCTCGCGCAGCGCCGCCACGAACTCGCGCGTCTCGTCGGCGCCGAGAAACCTGGACACAGACTGCTCGACGACCTGATCCTGCCGAAAGCCGAGGAGGTGCGACACGGCGTCGTTGGCCTGCAGGATCTTGCCTTCGAGGTCGGACACGAACACCGGGTCCGGCGCGTTCTTGATCAGGCTCTCGGCGTAGGCGCGCGCCTTGTCGAGCTCGCGCATGTCGCGCAGGATGCCGATCGCGCCGATCACCCGCCCCTCCACGTCTCGCAGGGCCGAGGCGTTCAAGGTCGTCGGGATCACGGCGCCCGAGGCGCTGCGGGGATGGAGCCGGGCGTTGCGCGTCACGCCGCACTCCACGACCTCGCGGAGCGCGACCATGAACTCCCACGTCTCCTCCGGCGAGATGATGCGCGAGAGCGACTGCTCGATCAGCTCGTCGGGCCTGAACCCCAGGAGGGAGAACACGGCGTCGTTGGCCTGGTGGATCTTGCCCTCGAGGTCGGACACGAAGACCGGATCCGGCGCGTTCTTGATCAGGCTCTCGGCGTAGGCACGCGTCTGGTCGAGCTCGCGCATGTCGCGCAGGATGCCGATCGCGCCGATGATGTTGCCGTCCGTGTCTCGCAGCGCGGAGGCGTTGAGCGTCGTGGGGATCGACTCCCCGGTCGCGCTGCGGGGCTGCAGGCGCACGTTGCGGGTGACGCCGCGCGCGACGACCTCTCGAAGCGCCACGACGAACTCGCGCGCTTCATCAGGCCCGATGAACTGCGAGATCGACTGCTCCAGCACCTCGTCGCGCCGCAGGCCGAGCAGGCGCGAGACCGCCTCGTTGGCCTCGAGGATCTTGCCCTCGAGATCACAGACGAACACGGGGTCGGGCGCGTTGGCGATGATGATGTCGGCCGACAGGGTCGGCCGGACCGTGTACTCCGCCGTGGGCAAAAGCGCGTCCTTCATGTCGTTCCCCTCGAGCCGGCCGTTCGCCCCGTCGACCCGCCGCTCCGGCAGGCCCATTCGGACAAGAGTGTCCGGAACGACGGCCGGGCGTCCATCGGGTGATTACCTATAGGCGACGAGGTATTTGCTGGATCTCGGCGGGGCGGCGGGCTTTCGCGGATGGACATGTGCGCTTATGATCTGGCCCACCATGGCCTACATCACCGGCAAGCAAGCGTTCCTCCAGATCTTGAGACAGGAAGGCGTCTCGGTCATGTTCGGCAACCCCGGCACGACCGAGCTGCCGCTCATGGACGGGCTGGCGCGCGAGCCCGGCATCCACTACGTGCTGGCGCTGCAGGAGGCGGTCGCGATCGCGATGGCCGATGCGTACGCTCAGGCCAGCGGCGGCCTCGCCGCGGTGAACGTGCACGTCTCGCCCGGGCTCGGCAATGCGATGGGCATGCTCTACGACGCGGCGAAGTCCGGCGCGCCGATGCTCTTGACCGCGGGCCAGCACGATCAGTCGTTCAACGTGACCGAGCCGATCCTCTGGTCGGACCTGCCGCCGATGGCCGCGCCGCTCGTGAAGTGGTCGACCGAGGCGCGGCGGCTCGAGGACCTGCCGCGGATCGTGCACCGCGCGGTGAAGACGGCGTTCGCGCACCCGACCGGCCCCGTGTTCCTCTCCCTGCCGGTCGACGTCCTGAACGCGGAGCGCGATCTGGACCTCGGCGCGCCCACGCGCGTGGCGCCGCGCATCGTCGGCGATCGCGCCGCGGTTGCGCGCGCCGGGGAATTGCTGGCGAAGGCCAAGAACCCCGTGATCATCGCCGGCGACGCGGTCGCCCACGGCGACGCCCTCGCTGAGCTGGCCGAGGTCGCGGAGCTGCTCGGGGCGCCCGTCATCGCCGAGGGCGTGCCGAGCACGTGCTCGTTCCCGTTCACGCATCCGCTCCACGCCGGCTCGATGCCGCGCATCGGCCCGCCGATCCGCGCGCTGTTGATGCGCCACGACCTCGTCTTCTCGGTCGGCGGCGATCTCTTCACGCTCTCGCTCCCCGACGACGTCGATCCGATGCCGCCCGGGCTCACCGTGGTCCACCTCGACGTGAACCCCTGGGAGCTCGGCAAAAACTATCCGGCCGAAGTCGCGATCTTCGGCGATCCCAAGGCCACCTTGCCGGAGATCGCCGAGGCGATCCGCCGCAACACGACGAAGACCGGGCATCCGCAGGCCGCCAAGCGGACGGAGGCCGTCAGCGCGGCGTTTGCCGCCGAGAGAGCTGAGCTGGCCACGCGCGCCGAGGCCGAAGCCGGCCGGGTGCCGATCTCGCCGCTGACGCTCATGCACGAGGTCGCCAAGGTCACGCCGGCCGACGCCGTCATCGTGGACGAGGCAATCTCGTCCTCGCAGGGCATCCGTCACTTCTTCAAGTGCGCCGATGCGAAGAGCTTCTTCGGGCTTCGCGGCGGCGGCATCGGCTGGGGTCTGCCGGCGGCGCTCGGCGTGAAGCTGGCGCTGCCGAATCGGCCGGTCGTGGCGCTGGTGGGCGACGGCAGCTCGATGTACACGAACCAGGCGCTGTGGACCGCCGCGCGCGAGTCGCTCGCGGTCGTCTACGTGATCTTCAACAACGCGTCGTACCGGATCTTGAAGCAGCGGACGAAGGCCTTGAAGGGCTTCTCGGCCGAGGACGATCGCTACGTGGCGATGGATCTCGACAAGCCGCTGATCGACTTCGTCGGGCTGGCGCGCTCGCTGGGCGTGCCCGGCACGCAGGTAGAGAAGTCGTCGGACATCGGACCGGCCGTCACCAGGGCGCTGGCCAGCGGCGGGCCGCACCTGGTCGACGTGAAGATCGATCCCTCGTTCGTGTGACCGGGATCGCGTGCGCGGCGCGCGGCGGGGTCCGGCGAGCCGCTACCCGAGCCGCGGGGCCACGCGCTCGGCGAAGAGCCGCATCGAGGCCTGCACGCGCTCGGGCGGGACGCGCGAGCCGATGTTCATCCACACCGCCAGCTTGGTGAACCCGATGGCGCGGCGCAGCTCCTCGAGCCGTTCGGCGACGCGCTCCGGCGAGCCGTAGACGCCCCAGTCCTTCAGCACCTCGTCGAAGCTCATCCGGCGGAATCGCTCGCCCACCTCGCGTCGCGGCGACGTCCGAAGAGTCGTATGCGGCGGTCGGCCGCCGTGGGCTCCCGATCTTCCTGGCCGTCCGCACCTCGAGCATCAGCGAGCTCCAGAGCTACGTCGGCGCCTACCACGCCGCCTGGCGCGCGGCCGGC
>DATEMW010000143.1:0-4161 GCA_035275385.1 Candidatus Methylomirabilota bacterium
TACCGGCTTGCAGCGCGTCGGCGCGGTCGGGCCGTCGAGGCTATCCGCGGCCGCTCGCCACACCTGGTAGTGCGGCGCCTTCCGGTGGGCCTCCAGCGCCGCCGCGTCTTTGTAGACTTCGTAGAAGTAGTAGACGTTCTCGTCCTGCTCGTCTTGAAGCACGTTGAACCTGAGGCAGCCCGGCTCGTCTTTCTCCGAGCCGAGCGCGTCTACTTCGATCGCCTCGAGGAACCGCTTTTTCTGATCCGGCTTCACACGAACCTTGACCCAGATCGCCAGCATCGAAGCCTCCTCGGCCGGGGGCGTGTGGCCCGTGCCGGCCAGAGCTGTGGGCGCTGCATCGAGCGATTGCCAGCCGGGATGGTAACGCGAAGCCGCGGCGCCTGTCGGACTAATGCTGGTGCGGTGACGCATGCGAAAAAAGGCGCATGTAGTTCTTACGCCGCGCGCCGCCACGGCAACCCGGCGCAGAGCGAGCGTTCGCCTAACTTCACGCAATCGTGTCCCCTTCTCGCAGGCTTTCGAGCCGGCGTGTCGTGGCATAGAAGATGCCCCTCATTCCCTCCAGGCGAACATCGCCACGTGCGCAGGCGAACATCGCCAAGAGCATGGAGGAAGAGAGATGAATAGCAAAGTCGTTCGCGCGGTGCTGATCGCACCGGCGCTTCTCGCCGTCTTGGGAGGGTGCGTCTACAGGAGCAAGACCGTCGAAAGGACGACGCCGAGCCCGGTCGTCATGACGCCCGCGCCGCAGCAGCCGGTGGCGGTGCCAGCGCCTCCGCCCGTTGCGACGGTTCCGCCGCCCGCTTCGGTTCCGGCGGTTCCGTCCGATCGAGTCGTGTATCCGCAGGGACGCTGGCAGTTGTTCGGTGACGGCCGCGCCACTCCGTACTACTGGGTCTGGATCCCGGCCGGTTCGACGTTGACGACGACGCCGACGCCGCCCACGCGGCCGGCTGCATCAGCGGTCATTCCGCAGAATGATCGCACCTACACGTTCACCGAGGGACGCTGGCAGCTCTACGGTGACGGCGGCAACACGCCGTACTACTGGGTCTGGATCCCGGCCGGTGCGATGCCGCCGGCGCCGCCAGTACCGCCGCAGGCCGGATAGCTCACTCGTTCGCCGCCGTGCGGAGGGGGCCAGCAGGCCCCCTCCGGTTTTCGCGCTTCGCGTCGCTCCCTGGCTTGCGTGATCCCGGCGCAGTATAGTTCCCGATATCCGGCCGCTATCTATCGCAGGGAGAAGACGCCATGCCTGACTATCACGCGATCGAGCGCCAGCTGACGGGAGCCCTCGGCCTGACGCGACGCCCGATCGCCGTCGCATTCCGATCGACTCCGCCGTCGGGAGTGCCCAAGTTCGCCGGGACTGAACCGTCCGGCTGCAGCTTCTGGCGTCTGGCCGCCGGGGAACGGACCTTCTACACCGTTCCCTCGGATCACCACAACTGCCCGATCGGCAGCCATACGCACAACATTGCGCTGCCGCCCGAGCGCGCCGACGAGCTCGGCCAGACTCTCGGGCTGATGACCGAGCTCGGCTACTTGAAAATGGAAGAAGTCCCGGGAATCCCGCGGCTGCCCCAGACGCCCGGCGTCGTCGTCTATTCGCCGCTGGGCGCAGCACCCGTCGATCCCGACGTCGTGCTCGTCGCCGGCCGGCCCGGCCGCGTGATGCTGCTGCAGGAAGCCGCGCTGCGCGCCGGTATCGCGGCGCCCGCTCCGCTCCTGGGACGTCCCACGTGCATGGCGCTGCCGGCTTCGATCGCCCAGGGCGTCATCGCCAGCACCGGGTGCGTCGGCAATCGCGTCTACACCGATCTCGGCGAGGACGAGCTCTACGTGATGATTCCCGGCAAGGACGTCGCGCGCGTCGCCGCGGAGGCGCAGACCATCGCCTCGGCGAACCTCAAGCTGTCCGACTACCACCGCGAGCGCCGGCGCGCGCTGGCGACGGAATAGCGGCACGAGGAGAACGCTCATGGCGGACACGGACGCGCCGCTCCCCTTCCAGCTGCGCAAGCTCGGCCACGTCGTGCTGAACGTCAGCGATATCGAGCGCTCGGTACGCTTCTATACCGAGCTGCTCGGTCTCGCGGTCAGCGACCGCTATCCGGACACCATGGTCCCCGGCGGCATGGTATTCATGCGCTGCAACGCCGACCATCACGGTGTGGCGCTCGTCGGCGGCGCGAGCCGGAACGAGGCGAGCAGCCTGAATCATTTCGCCTTCGAGGTGGCGACGCTCGACGAGGTGTTCCGGGCGCGGGCGTGGCTACGCAAACACGCGGTGCCGATCGTGTTCGAGGGCCGCCGGCGCGCCGGCTGCCAGATCGCGGTGGAGTTCCAGGATCCCGACGGCAACAATCTCGAGGTGTACTGGGGTATCGACCAGGTCGGCACGAACGGCCACGTGCGGCCCGCGAGCGAGTGGCGCCAGGCGCGCACGCTCGAGGACGCGGTGGCCAACCTGCCGCCCGGCCAGCGGCTGCCGCTCTACTCGGCGTGAGGACCCGCGCGCGGCGATCGCCGGCGCCGGCCTGACCGTGGCCTCGCTCTCGACGACGTGCTGCATCGCCGGCGGCGGACCGGCCGGGATGATGCTCGGCCTCCTTCTGGCGCGCGCCGGCGTCGACGTCGTCGTCCTCGAGAAGCACGCTGATTTCCTGCGCGACTTCCGCGGCGACACGATCCATCCGTCCACGCTCGAGATCCTGGGCGAGCTCGACCTGCTCGACGACTTCCTGAAGCTGCCCCATCAGAAGGTGTACGCGCTCACCGTGCAGATCGGCGACGAGACCGTGCCGATCGCCGACTTCTCCCATCTGCCGACGCGCTGCAAGTTCGTCGCGTTCCTGCCCCAGTGGGATTTCCTGAACTTCCTGGCCGAGCGCGGCGCGCGCTATCCGAGCTTCAGCCTGCGCATGCGCGCCGAGGTCGTCGACCTTCTGGAAGAGACCGGCCGCGTGGTCGGCGTCGCCGTCGACACGCCCGAGGGCCGCCTGGACGTGCGCGCCACGCTCGTCGTCGCAGCCGACGGGCGGCACTCGATCGTGAGGGAGAAGGCCAAGCTGCCGATCGAGAAGCTGAGCGCGCCGATGGACGTGCTGTGGTTCCGCGTCTCGCGCAGACCGAACGATCCCGAGACCGGCCTCGGCCGATTCAAGCCCGGACGACTGTTCGTCCTGCTGAATCGGGGCGACTATTGGCAGTGCGGCTTCATCATCGCCAAAGGTACGGTCGACGACGTCCGGCGCGCCGGCCTGCCCGCGTTTCGCGAGAGCGTCGCGGAGCTCATCCCGTTTGCGGCCGATCGCATGACCGATATCCGCAGCTGGGACGACGTGAAGCTCCTGACCGTGCTGGTCGATCGGCTGACCACGTGGTACCGCACCGGCCTTCTGTGCATCGGCGACGCCGCGCACGCGATGTCGCCGGTCGGCGGCGTCGGGATCAACCTGGCGATCCAGGACGCAGTGGCGGCGGGCAATCTGCTCGCCGAGCCGCTCCGCCGACGGTCGCTGACCGACGCCGATCTGCGCCGCGTGCAGGAGCGGCGGGCGCTGGCCACGCGCATCGTGCAGCGCTTTCAGATCGTGGCTCAGAATCGCGTCGTCGCGCCGGTGCTCGGAAGCCGCGCCCGGGCGCTCACGGTGCCCCCCCTGCTGCGGCTCTTCATGTGGTTTCCGTGGCTGCGCCGGATTCCGGCCCGGCTCGTCGGCGTCGGCTTCCGGCCCGAGCACGTGAAGATGCGCGGCCGCGCCTGAGGAGCGTCACGCTCTGCCCAGCCTGAACCTGATCGCCCAGGCGCTGGTGGCCGGTCTCTTCACGGGCGGTCTCTACGCGTTGCTCGGACTCGGCCTGAGCCTCACCTGGGGCCTCTTACGCGTAATCAACCTGGCCAACTTCGCGCTGGCCTTCCTGGGCGCCTATCTCACCTACCAGCTCGCCACGGCGGCGGCGCTCGATCCGATCCTCACCCTGATCGTGATCGTGCCGGGCTTCTTCCTGATCGGTATCGCGCTCGAGGAAGGATTCCTCCGCTTCAAGCTCGACGAGCTGACGTCTCTCATCGTGACCTTCGGTCTGACGGTCATCCTCGAGAGCCTGATCCAGTGGATCTGGACCGCCGACTTCCGGCGGCTCGAATCGCCGTAC
>DATEMW010000144.1:0-3264 GCA_035275385.1 Candidatus Methylomirabilota bacterium
CAGCGGTTGCCGCGCGCGTTCGCCGCGGCGTGGGTCGGCTGCGCCGTGCTCGTCCTCTCGAGCTATCACTGGGAGCTCGAGCGCCGCAACGCGGCCTACGACTACGCGGGGCTCCGTGAGCGGATGAAGCCGATCCTGCGCGAGTCGCCGGTGGTGGCGACGGTCGGCCTCGCCGACATGCCGCTGGCCTTCTATCTGCGCCGGACTGTCGTGGTGGCCGGCAACGCTGCGAGCCTGCGCGAGGTCGTCGGCGCTGACTCGCAGGCCGTCGCGATCGTCACCGACCGCGCGCTGCCGACCCTGGAGGGCCGCGACGGCTTCACCGTGCTGCTGCACGACCGCCTCGCGCTGCGTCCGATCGCCGTCGTCGCGTATCGCGCCAATTCCTCACCAACCCGTCCGTAGCACTCGAGGAGTCACCTCATGAACACGGGACAGCTCTTCATCGCGGGCAGCTGGCGTTCGCCGGCCTCCGGCGCCACCTACGACACCATCAATCCGGCCACCGAGGAGACGAGCGCGCAGGTGGGCCGAGGCGATGAGCGCGACGTCGACACGGCTGTCGCCGCCGCGCGCAAGGCGTTCGATTCCGGGCCGTGGCCGCGGATGAGCGCCTCCGAGCGCGGACGCATCGTGTGGCAGCTCGGCGACCTGATCATGAAGAACCTCGACGAGATGGCGAAGCTCGAGAGCCTCAATACCGGCAAGACGTTCTTCGACTCCGGCAAGGTCGAGATCCCGTTCGCCGCCGAGGTGTTTCGCTACTACGGCGGCTGGGCCACCAAGATCCACGGCGAGACGCTCGGGCTGCGCGAGAACGCCTTCACGTTCACCCTGCGCCAGCCGCTCGGCGTGATCGGCGCGATCGTGCCGTGGAACTTCCCGTTCCTGCTGGCGTCGTGGAAGATCGCGCCGGCGCTCGCCGCCGGCAACACCGTGGTCCTCAAGCCCGCCTCGTTGACGCCGCTCACCGCGCTCAAGTTCGCCGAGCTCACGCAGGAGGCGGGGCTGCCGGAGGGCGTCTTCAACGTGGTGACCGGTCCGGGCGGACAGGTGGGCATGGCGATGGTGCGCGATCCGCGTGTGGACAAGATCGCCTTCACCGGCTCGACCGAGGTGGGCAAGGGGATCATGCGCGAGGCCGCCGGCACCTTGAAGCGGCTCTCGCTCGAGCTCGGGGGCAAGTCGCCGAACATCGTCTTCGCCGACGCCGACATGGAGGCGGCGGTGAAGGGCGCGCTCACGGGCATCTTCTACAACAAGGGCGAGGTGTGCGCCGCCGGCTCGCGCCTGTTTCTCGAGGACAAGATCCACGACGACTTCATGGGCAAGCTCACCGACCGGGTGAAGACGCTGAAGGTGGGCGATCCGATGGACAAGGCCACGCGCATGGGGCCGGTCGTCTCGAAGGCGCAGATGGAGACCGTGCTCGGCTACATCGACGCGGGCAAGAAGGAGGGCGCGCGCGTCGTCGCGGGCGGCGGCCGCGCCAACGTCGGCTCCGGCAAGGGCTACTTCATCGAGCCGACCATCTTCGACGGCGTCACCAACGCGATGAAGATCGCGCGCGAGGAGATCTTCGGCCCGGTGCTCTCGGTGATCCCGTTCAAGTCGATCGACGAGGGCATCGCCCAGGGCAACTCGACGACGTACGGCCTGGCCGCCGCGGTGTGGACGCGCGACGTCGCCAAGGCGCTCAAGGCCGCGCGCGCGATCCGCGCGGGCACCGTGTGGGTCAACGCCTACAACCTCTTCGACGCGGCGCTGCCGTTCGGCGGGTTCAAGGAGTCGGGCTTCGGGCGGGAGCTCGGCTCCGCGGGGCTCGAGCACTACACCGAGACCAAGACCGTCTGGGTCGATCTCTCGTAAGCCCGCCGGCTCAGGACGCGACGGGCTCTTCGAGGAACTGGCCCGCCGGCTCGGCCTGACGGCGCCGCGGCAAGAGTGTCGCGATGCCGGTGAGCCAGGCGCGGAACTCGGCGTCGGTGTGGCTCGCGGTGTCGACGTAGCGCGGCAACAGCAAGCGGTCGTCGCGCCGCGACGCCAGGCCCGGCGCGCACGTCGTGGCCGACGCGATGTCGGCGCCGCGCAGCCACGGCAGGAATTCGGCGCGGTGCACGCCGCTCGGATAGCAGAAGTGCGCCGCCTCGGACGCGCGCAGCGGCCGGAGCCTCGCGCGGTTGTCCCGGACCTCCCGGTCGAACAGCGCGCGGTCGAACGAGACCCGATGCCGGTGCGTGTGGAGCTGCAGGTCGACTCCGCGCCGCGCCAGCTCGCCCGCCTCGGACAGGGTCATCAGGTGGAGCAGGCGCCGGCGCAGGATACCCTCGTAGTCCACGTCGAGATGCGCGGCGAGCTCGGCCAGAAGCGCGTTCTTGTCGCGCCCGCTCAGTCGCTGCTCGTGCGCGAGCCGCCGCAGGCGTTCCTGGACGAGACTGCGGCCCGTCTCGGTCAGCGCGACCGGCTCCGAGCTTTCGAGCGCCTCCGGCCAGCGAATCGCGCCGCCGCGGCCCTTCCACAAGAGATACCGGACCATCGCGTCGTAGACCGGCGCGTTGAACTCGGCGTAGTAGGTCGTGAAGTAGACCGTCACCGGGTAGCCGAACGCCTCGACGATCGGAAACGCGCGCGCGTAGAAGTCGTAGTTGCCATCGTCGAACGTGAGCACGACGCTGCGCGGCGGCAGCTCGCCGTCGTACAAGAGCCGGACGGCGTCGTCGAGGGCCAGCACGCGGCACCCCGCGTCGCGAATCATCTCGAGCCGGCGCCGCAGCACGGCGGCGGACATGTAGAGCTCGGGATCCCACTGGTCCTCGTCGTCGAGGGCGACGCCGTGATAGCCGAGGATCAGCAGACGATTGCGCCGCCAGCGCGTGCGCAGGGCCGCCGCGTCGAGCCCGAGCGTGTTGAATGTTTTGAGGAGCGTCAGCCTGGCCTCGCGCAGCATGGCGTCGCAGCTCCGGGGCGAGCCCGCGTCAGGCGCGCGCCGGTGCTGCGCCGCGGGCCACGGCCGACCAGCGGCGCACACGCGCGAATTGCCGGCGCTCGTAGAAGCTCCGCTCGTACTCGAAGCCGAGCTTCTCGATGACCCGGCGCGACGGTCCGTTGTCGGCGAGCACGCAGATGTAGACGTCGCCCACGCCGGGAATGTCCCGGGCATCGGCGATCATGCGGGCCAGCGACGACGAATAGAGGCCGCGGCCGCGGAATCGCGGATCGGTGTAGAAGCCGTAGAGGACCGCGGAGCCCGGCGGCAACGTCCAA
>DATEMW010000145.1:0-2407 GCA_035275385.1 Candidatus Methylomirabilota bacterium
GCGACCCAGCTCTTCGGCGACTGGCTGCGCGTGCGCCTCGATCCACAGCTGAGAAACTTGTAGTCCTTGGCAAGCGCGCCGCTCCTCCAAGTAATCGGGCTCCAGACGCACTTCAACACCTTCGGCGGCGCCCGGATCGTCAAGGCCGTGGACGACGTCAGCTTCACCCTGCGCGAGGGCGAGACGCTCGGCCTGGTCGGCGAGTCGGGGAGCGGCAAGACCACGACCTGCCTGTCGATCGTCGGCCTGTTGCCGCGTGCGGGCCGCATCGTGGGCGGCCGCATCCTCTTCGAGGGCGACGATCTGACGCGCAAGAGCCAGCGCGAGCTCAGGCGCATCCGCGGCCGGCGGATCGCCGTGATCCTGCAAGATCCGATGGCCTCGCTGAACCCGCTGTTCACGATCTTTCGCCAGGTGGCGGAGCCGGCGTTCTTCCACCAGCACCTGCGCGGCCGCACCCTGCGCGAGCGGGTGCAGGGGCTCCTGCGCGCGGTCCGCATCCCGTCGCCGGAGTGGCGCATGCGCGACTACCCGCACCAGATGAGCGGCGGCATGCGGCAGCGCATCGTCGGCGCGATCGCGCTGGCCGGCGGGCCGCGGCTGGTCATCGCCGACGAGCCGACCACCAACCTGGACGTGACGATCCAGGCGCAATACCTCGACCTCTTGAAGGAGATCCAGCGGGAGACCGGCGTCGCGCTGATCTTCGTGACGCACAACCTGGGCATCGTCGCCAAGATGTGCGACCGGGTCGCCGTGATGTACGCTGGCAAGATCGTCGAGCAGGCGCCGGTGCGCGAGCTCTTCGACGATCCCAAGCACCCGTACACGCGCGCGCTCCTCGGCTCGATGCCGAAGCTCGGCAGCAAGGAGCCGCTCTATTCGATCCGCGGCCAGCCCCCCAACCCGGCGAGCCTGCCAACAGGCTGTGCCTTCCATCCGCGGTGTCCCGCCGTGATGCCGCGCTGCGCGACCGACGAGCCCCGTGACTTTGTCCCGGGCGACGGAAGCGTCGCGCGGTGCTGGCTCCTGGACGATGCCCTCACCCGTTCTTGAAGTCCGGGGGCTGAAGAAGCACTTTCCCGTGCGCCGCCGGCTCTTCGGCGGGACCGCGACGTGGGTGAAGGCCGTCGACGGTGTCGACTTCGCGGTTCACGCCGGCGAGACGCTGGGGCTCATCGGCGAGTCCGGCTGCGGCAAGACGACGACCTCCAAGCTGATCCTGCGCCAGGAGACGCCGACGGCCGGCACGATCAAATTCGACGGGCGTGACATCGCGAGCCTACAGGGATCGGACTTCATGGCGTACCGCCGCGCCGTGCAGGTCGTGTTCCAGGATCCGTTCAGCTCGCTGAGCCCGCGCATGCGCATCGGCGACATCATCGCGGAGCCCCTCGAGATCCACACCGACCTCTCGCGCGCCGCGATCGGCGAGCGCGTCGGCAAGGTGCTCGAGCTGGTCGGGCTGCCGACGGACGCGGCACCGCTGTTTCCGCACGAGTTCAGCGGCGGGCAGCGGCAGCGTATCGCGATCGCGCGGGCGCTGGCGACGGACACACGGTTGATCGTGCTCGACGAGCCGGTCTCGGCGCTCGACGTGTCGGTCCGCGCCCAGATCATCAACCAGCTCGAGGCGCTGCAGCGGACGCTCGGGGTGAGCTATCTCTTCATCGGCCACGACCTGGCGACGGTGGCGCACATCAGCCATCGGATCGCGGTGATGTACCTCGGCCAGATCGTGGAGACGGCGCAGAGCGACGCGCTCTGTGCGCGGCCCATGCATCCCTACACGAAGGCGCTGTTCGCGGCGGCGCTGCCGTCGCACCCGGACGACCGCACCGAGGAGAAGTCGATCGCCGGCGAGATCCCGAGCCCGCTCAACCTGCCGTCAGGGTGCCGCTTCCATCCGCGCTGTCCGGTCGCGATGCCGATCTGCTCTCAGGTCGCGCCACCGCTACGCCACCGCGAAGGTGACGGCGAGGTCGCCTGCCACCTCTACGACTGAGCGTTACTCGCCGACGTCCACTAGCGCGATCACTGGTCCGCCGCCGTGCGGTCCCTGGTGCATCGCGTCGACCGAGACGAACACCGCTGGATCGCCGATCGCGGTCGCGGCCACGGCACCGACCGCGGCCTTCGAGTGGCGGTGGTGGTGGACGTCGGAGTCGTCGAGCATGATCTGGCGCCGCCCGCGAAGCTTGGCCCGATGGTCGGCTTCGCACTTGATGAAGCAGTTCACGAGACGGCCCTTGAGATCCTCGGCCCGCGCGCGCTCGGGCAGCTCGAGCCCGGCGTTCCTGATGGCGGCGTAGATGCCGTCCATGTCGAGCGCGTCCTTCATGACGCTGTGGCCGATGCGGTAGCGCCCGCCGGCGCCGGCCTTGTTGCCCATGAGCACGATCTGGGC
>DATEMW010000146.1:0-7790 GCA_035275385.1 Candidatus Methylomirabilota bacterium
GAGGCCAAGAAGGTCGTCAACATCGCCGCCAAGGAGCCCGACACGCTCGACCCGCACACGAGCACGCTCGGTCAGAGTCAGGCGATCAGCCGGTTCATGTTCCGCGGGCTCACGCGGTTCGCCATCAAGAACGGCAAGGTGACGACGGCCGAGGTGGAGCCCGACCTGGCCGAGAGCTGGACGCTCTCGCCCGAGGGCACCATCTGGACCATGAAGCTCAGGAAGGGCGTGCAATTTCACAAGGGCTACGGCGAGCTGACCGCCGAGGACGTCAAGTTCAGCTTCGAGCGCCAGATCAACAAGGCGCCGGGCACCCGCTACGGCGTGAACCTCGACGTGATCAAGTCGATCGAGGTCGTCAATCCCTACACGGTCCAGATCGCGCTCAAGTCGTTCGATCCGATCTTCCTGCTGCGCATGGTCGGTTATCAGCAGGGCTACATCATCTCGAAGAAGGCGGTTGAGAAGCTCGGCGACGGGTTCAAGTGGAACCCGGTCGGCACCGGACCGTTCTATTTCGACCGCCACTCGCCACGCGAGAAGATCGTGCTCAAGGCGTTCGACAAGTTCGCCGGCGGGCGGCCGCAGATCGACGAGGTGCACTGGTTCGACGTGCCCGAGGACGCGACCAAGCTGATCGGGCTCGAGAAGGGGACGTTCGATCTGCTCTATCCGGAGGCCGTCACCGCCGACTTCGCCGACCAGGTGAAGAAGATGGGCGCGGTCATCGACCGGCGCGGACCGGGCGGGCAGGAGCGCTTCTACATCAACGTGACCGCGAAGCCGTTCGACGATATCCGCGTGCGGAAGGCCTTCATGCACGCGATCGATCGCAAGGCGATCAAGGAAACGATGTATCCCGGCGGTCTCGCGCGCGTGGCGACGAGCTGCTTGCCCGACGGCTACTTCGGTCACGTCGCGATGGAGTTTCCCGAGCACAACCCTGAGCTCGCCAAGAAGCTCCTGGCCGAGGCGGGCCACCCGAACGGCTTCACGATCAAGAACTTCTTCATCAGCAAATCGTTCTTCTACCCGAAGGTGCTGACCCTGGCGCAGGAGCAGCTCCGCAAGGTCGGCATCGCCGTGGAGCTCCAGGTCGTCGAGCACGCGACCTATCACGAGAACATCAGAAAGAACCTCGACCCGTTCGTGCTCTACGGCGGCACGCGCATCACCGACGCCGATCCCTGGCTCTCGCTGTTCTTCGACTCCAAGGAGATCCCCGATCCGGCGACCGGCAACAAGGGCACCAACTTCGCGCACTACCGGGGGATGGACGACCTCCTGACCGCGGGGCGGGTCGAGCGCGACGTGAAGAAGCGCGCCGCGATCTACGCAGAGGCGCAAAAGCGCCTCCAGAAGGACCTGGTGTGCCTGCCGATCAGCGACGTGCCGAGCCAGTGGGCGCGCAACCCCAAGCGCGTGAGCACGCCGTTCGATCCGGAGTACGGCGAGTTCTCGCTGCACTACAGCTACAACTATCCCGAGCTGCTCAAGGTGCTCAACTGAGCCGGCGCCGGGGATAGCGCCATGTTCCAGTACATCACGCGGCGGCTGCTGGTCGCGATTCCGATGCTGCTCGGGGCGATGAGCATCGTGTTCTTCGCGATGCGCGTGCTGCCCGGCGATCCGTGCGTGGCCATGATGGGCGATCAGGCCACCGGCGGCGCGCTGGCGGACTGCAGCAAGAACCTCGGGCTCGATCGGCCGCTGGCCGTGCAGTACGCCGACTATCTCTGGCGGTCGGTGCGATTCGACTTCGGCAACTCGTTCCGACAGGGCTATCCGGTCAGCGACTACATCGCCCGCATGTTCCCGCACACGTTCATCCTGGTCCTGGCCAGCGCGGTCGTCGCCGCGCTGGTCGGGATCCCGATCGGGATCGTCTCGGCGCTCAAGCGCCGCAATCCGCTGATCGACTATCCGCTGCGCATCATCGCGCTGCTCGGGCTCTCGATGCCGGTCTTCTGGCTCGGCATCCTGCTCCTCATCGTGTTCTCGCTCCGCCTCGACCTGTTCCCGCTGATCGGCGGCGGCGATCTCGACGGCGTGCTCTCGATGATCCGCTCGGGCGAGATGTTCACCGAGCCGCGCGACTTCGTGGCCGGCGTGGGCGACGTGCTGCACCACCTGGCTCTGCCGGCCCTGGCGCTCGGCTTCACGCTGGCCGCGACGGTGAGCCGACTGTCGCGCTCGGCGATGCTCGAGGTGATCAGCCAGGACTACATTCGCACGGCGCGCGCCAAGGGCCAGCGCGAGCGTCACGTCGTCTACAAGCACGCGCTGCGCAACATGATGGTGCCGCTCCTCACGATCATCGGGATTTTCGTCGCGATCGCGCTCACCGGCACCGTGCTCACCGAGACGGTGTTCACGCGGCCGGGCCTCGGCAAGATGCTGGTCGATGCGATCGGCGCGCGCGACTACCCGCTGGCCCAGGGCGCCATCACGGTCTTCACGATGATCATCATCGTCGTCAACCTGGCGGTCGACATGCTCTATGCGGTCGTCGACCCCCGGATCACCTACCGGTAGGCGGAGGACGCCATGGCGCTCGTTCGCCGAGCCGATCCAAGGGACCTGGCCGTACCAGGAGTCGCAGACGAGTCTCGCGCTGCCAGCCGGGGACGTCTCAGGCGGTGGCTGCCTATCGGCATCGGGCTCTTCATGGCCGTGATCATGATCGTGGTCGCGGCGGCCGCACCCCTGATCGCGCCGCTGAGCCCGTCGGCGCAATTCGCGGATTCGGTGCTCAAGGGGCCGGGCGCGATCGAGCGCCATCTGCTGGGCACCGACGAGTTCGGGCGCGACATCCTGAGCCGCATCATCTGGGGCGCGCGCGTTTCCCTCGAGGTCGGCCTGGCCTCGGTCCTGTTCGCGTTCGTCTTCGGCGTGCCGCTCGGCATCGTCGCCGGCGTCTGCGGCGGCCGGATAGAGATGCTGATCATGCGCTGCGCCGACATGCTGATGGCGTTTCCCACCTTGCTGCTGGCGCTGATCATCGTGGCCGCACTGGGCGGCTCGTTGATCAACGAGATCCTCGCGATCGGCGTGGCGCTCACGCCCAACTTCCTGCGGCTGGCGCGAAGCCTGACCTTGACGATCCGCGAGCAGGACTACATCGTGGCGGCGCGCGCCCTCGGCAGCGGGCAGCTCCGCGTGATGGCCCGCCACGTGTTCCCGAACACGCTCTACGCGCTGGTGGTGGTGGCCACGCTCTACATCGCCACCGCGATTCGCACCGAGGCGGGCCTGTCGTTCCTCGGCCTCGGCATTCCACCGCCGACGCCGAGCTGGGGCAACATCCTCAGCGAAGGGCGCCAGTACATCAAGTGCTGCCCGTGGATCACGACCTTCTCGGGGCTCGCGATCATGGTGGCCGTGCTGGCGTTCAATCTGGTCGGCGACGCCCTGCGCGACCTGCTCGATCCGCGGCTCAAGGGCGAGTAGCGGTCAGGGCCGCGCGCGGCGCAGGAGGCGCTGCTGCTCCTCTTGCGTCCACTGCACGTCCTCCTGCGACGCGCGCATGCACCAGCTGTGCTGGAAGTCGCAGGCCTGGCGGAACGCCTGCTTGGCGGCCTCGAGCCGACCGGCGCGGCGCGCGACGGTGCCGACCGCATAGCGCCGGGCGCCGCACGGCCCCGGGTCAGAGGCCACCGGGCACAGCTCAGCGTCGAGCACGCGCGCCGCGCGATCTTCCCAGCCCGTCGGCGGCGCTGTAGGCGCGCGCTCGGCGGACTCGATCAGCCGGGTGGCGATCTGCTGACAGGCCAGCTCGTTGCCGAGGCGACACGGCCGAAGCACCGCGTCGTCGCCGAACAGCCAGATCGCTCCTAGGGTCAGGGCGCCGGTCAATCCGGCGATCGGTACGATGTCGATCGGGCCGAAGCTCGAGCGACTGGGCACGCGTCGCACCAGCAGGAAGACGGCGGCCAGTGCCGCGGCGGCCAGGGCGAAGCCGAGCAGGCGGACGTATTGCACGAGGCCTTCGTCGGTGCTTGCCGGTCCCGACCTGAGCCAGCCGGCCACGATCATCCCGCCGACCACGAGCAAGGCCGCCGCGATCCCGGCGCGCGCGGCGAGCACGGCGGTGCGCGAGCGGCCGAAGAGCCCGATCCCGATCGTGACGAGCATGACGCCTACCGCGAGGAACGGCGGCTCGCGCTCGAACGCGGCGGCGCCCTGCGCGACGTAGGCGACGGCGCCCGCGCCGACGAGCACCAGGATCAGGCCGGCGAGGATATGCATTCGCGAGATTATCGCCTACGTGCGGTCATCGCTTACAGTGGACGTGCATGCGTTTCGGCGCCGCGATGACCCTCGCCGTCACCGTCGCGCTCCTCTCAGCCGGCTGCGCGGAGAGCCCGCCGCCCGTCACGGCCCAGAAAGTCCTCGATGTGCCCGGTATCGAGCCGGTCGTGAACGCCGTCGCGCTGAGCGCGGACGGCAGCATCGTCGCCGTCGGCGATATGGACGGCGGTCTGGTCGTGCGCGAGCTGCCGTCCGGGACCGAGCGCTGGCGGGGCCGCGTCGGGGCGCGCCGGGTCGACGGGCTCTCCTTCTCGGCTGACGGCTCGCTGCTGGCCACGACCGCGCACGAGTCGCGCACGATGGAGGTGTGGCAGATCCTGACGGGGCGCCAGGTCGCCGTGCTCGACATCTTCGACAGCCGCGCGGCTGCCTTTCACCCCACCGAGCCCGCGCTGATCGTGGGGGCGGGCGGCAACGTCCACGTCGTCGACACCGAGCGCGGCCAGATCGCCCGCACGCTGCCGAACGCGCACGCGGGCGACCGTGTGTACGCCGCGGCGTTTTCTTCGGACGGCCGGCTCCTGGTGACGGCATCGCACGACGGCACGCTCAAGCTGTGGGCGTGGCCCGGGCTCACCCTGCGCGGGTCGGTGGCGATGTCGAAGTCGCTCGAGGCGATGGCGCCGGTGTCGCTGGTGATCGGCCGTCAGGGCGCGCTGGCGGCGGCGAACGGCCTTCTCGGGCGCGTGCACATCGTGGATCTCGCGAAGGAGCGGGAGGAGCGCACCTTCGACAACACACCGGAAGCGCCGGGGCACGGGATGCATGCCGAGATGCGTAGCTCGCTGGCCTTCAGCCATGACGGCGAGTGGCTGTTCGCTCCCGACATGCACGACGGCGGCGTCCGCATCCTGCATCTCGCGAGCGGCAAGAGCTACCCCGTCTTTCGGGGCCAGGCGCCCTTCTACAAGGCGATGTCGGTCTCGGTCCCGTCGAGCCTGGTGGCGCTGCTGCGCCCGGGCGACGTGCAGGGCCGCGGACCGTACGGTCTCGAGGTGTGGCGCTTGACCTACGCGACGCGGTAGCTACACCGCGGCCGGCGCGCTCCCGGTCACGAGCCGCTCGTGCAGCGCGCTGATGATCTCGGCGACGCCGGCACGCGCCCACACGTCGAAGAACGGCGACTCGAGCAAGGTCGCGATCTCTCGCCCGCCGCGCGCCTTCGTCTCGTCCTCGCTCTCGCCCGGCCGGGCTTTGCGCAGGGCGGCGAGCACGCGGTCCTTTCGGTAGATGGCCGGATACTCGATGTACCGGTAGAGCTCCACGAAGTCGCGGGTGAAGAACACGGCGACCGGCACCGTCGCGAACTTCTGGCCGTTCTTGTCGTTGGCGTATTCGCGCACGAGATCGGCATTGGGATGCGAGCCGGGCTCGGGCAGCCCCTGGCGATGCATCGTCTCGGCGTCGCGGTTGAAGATCCGAAGCTCGAGGCCGCCGGCCTCGGCGAGGCGCGCCAGGTACGGGAGGTCGCGCCGGCAGTCCGACGACCAGTCTTCCGCGATCACCAGCACCTTCGCGGGCCCGCCGGGCTGGGCGGCCAGCCATTTGATCGCGCCGGTCTGCTCGTCGCTGAGCCGCGCCTTGGCGTAGCGCTCGCGCAGATACGCGCTCCAGTCCACGCGCGGCTTGACCAGGCTGAAGCGCCGGATGTCGAAGCCCTCCCGGCCGAGGTTCTCCGGGGAGCCGATGAACTTCACGTAGTCGTCGAAGAGCATGCCTTTGGCGAAGCGTTCGGGCGTCATGGGTACCAGCCTTTCTAGAGCTTCAGCAGCGACTCGAGGTTACGCCAGAGGATCTGCTCCTTCTCGGCCTGCGTCAGCGTCGTGAGCCCCTGCACCCAGGTGACCGGCGAGGGATGCCACGGCACGAAGGGCCAGTCGCTGCCGAGCACCACGCGGTCGACGCCGACCTCGTCGATGAGGAAGCGAAGCGCCTTCTCGCTGCCGACGACGGTGTCGTAGTACAGGCGCCGCTGATAGGAGCTCGGCGGCTGCGGGATGCTGCGACGCTCGGCGGGCATGCCCTGCCAGCCGCGATCGAGACGCCCCATCGCGTAGCAGGCGGGGCCGCCGCCGTGCGCGATGCAGACCTTGAGGTTGGGACAGGCTTCGAGGACGCCGAAGATCAGGATCGCGACGACGATCGCGTCGTCGAGGATGACACCGAGGCTGTTGAAGAGCCCGTACTTGGTCGTGCGCTGCATCAGGAAGTTGTGCTGCGGCTGGGGATGGAAGAAGAGCACGGCGCCCAGCGACTCGGCCGCCTTGAACAGCGGCAGGAACTTCGGCTCGTCCCACTGCTCGCCGTTCGCCATCGTGTCGAGCTCGGCGCCCTTCAATCCGAGCACGGTCACCGCGCGCTCGAGCTCGTCGATCGCCGCCTTCACGTCCTGGACGGGCAGGGTAGCGAGGCCCGCGAAGCGCTGCGGCCATTGCCTGGCCATGCCGGCGATCTCGTCGTTCACCTCGCGCGCCAGTGCCTTGCCCTGTGCCGGGTCGAGGTGATAGCCGAAGAACGGCGTGTGGATCGAGACGACCTGGACGTCGACGCGCTGCGCGTCCATGTCCTTCAGCCGCTCCTCCGGCGTGAACCGCACCTTGGGCGAGCTGAACGTGATCCGCCGCCCGCCGCCCACCATGACGCCGAGGCCCTCGCCGGGCTCGTGTCGATAGCCGTGCCACTCGCGGCCGGCTTCCGCGGCCTGCCAGACAGATCTGGGGACGAGGTGAGCGTGGATGTCGATGGTCTTCATGCGCGTGTTCTCCTCTCGCGTCTACAGATCCAGAAGCCGCCGGGTCGTCGCCTCGATCCACTTCTGCTGCGGGTCCTCGTCGAAGACCAGCTTCTCGTCGGCGGGGGCGACGCCCCAGGCGCCGGTCAGCATCTCGGCGTCGAGCTGGCCCGGCCCCCAGCCGGTGTAGCCCAGGCAGAACAGCGCACGTCGCGGGCCGGTCTTGGTGGCGATCGCCTGCAGCGCCTTGGGATCATCGGTGATCGCGAACTGATCGTCGAGCACCGTCGTGCCCTCCCCGCTCCAGTCCCGCGAGTGCAGGACGAAGCCGCGCCGCTCCTCGACCGGACCGCCGTAGTAGACGCGGACGTTCCCGCTGCCCGGCGGGACCTCGAGCCCGAAGGGCTTGAGCGCGAGCTCGAACGGGACCTCGCCCATCGGGAGGTTCACGACGAGCCCGAACGCGCCCTCGGGGCGATGGCGCACGATGTAGATCACGGACTTCGCGAACCGCGGATCGCGCATGGTGTCGGTGGCCACGAGCAAGCGTCCGGTGAGCGACCGCCGGCTCAGGGACTGGGCCAGCCCATCCGCCGCCGCGGTCACGACGAGCAACGCGGCGAGGAGGAGCGCTGCCAACGCCCGGCTACTTCTTGAACAGGTTGTCGAAGCCGCGACGGATGTCGCTGGGGCGCGTCGAGTCGGGCGAGGCGTCGCGCTCGATCGTGACGCGCAGCGAGAACGCGGC
>DATEMW010000147.1:0-4332 GCA_035275385.1 Candidatus Methylomirabilota bacterium
GAGCACCAACACCGGGCACGACGCGCAGAAAGAGCCGCTCGCGAGCTTCGCGATCGATCCGCAGAAGGTCACGGACTACGCGTTTCGCGCCGTGCACCTCACCGCGGCCGCCGCGAAAGGCGTCGCGTCGCGCTACTACGATCGGCCCGTCGCGTACGCGTACTGGGACGGCTGCTCGACCGGCGGCCGGCAGGCGCTGATCTCGGCGCAGCGGTTCCCGGGCGACTTCGACGGGATCGTCGCCGGGGCGCCCGTGCTGAACTTCGTCGACACGATGGTATCGGGGCTCTGGAACGCGGCGGCGCTGGCCGAGGCGCCGATGACCTTGGACACGCTGAAGCTCGTGGCCGACGCCGTCTACTCGAAGTGCGCCGGCGCCGACGGCGTCATCGACGACCCGCGGCGGTGCCCGTTCGATCCGGTCCGCGACCTGCCGAAATGCGCGGGCGTCCCCGGCGCGGGCTGCGTCACCGACTCGCAGGCGCAGGCGCTCAAGAAGATCTACGGCGGCGTCATCCGCGACGGCAAGCCGTACTTCCCCGGGCAGCCGCTCGGGGCCGAGAAGGCCGGCGCCTCGTCGTTCGGCGAGCCCCAGATATCGAGCGGCTGGGACCGGTGGCTGATCGGGCGCGACGGCGGCAAGTCACTGCAGCTCGCGTTCGCCGACTCGTTCCTGAAGTACATGGCGTTCGCCAAGCCCGATCCGGCCTACGAGTGGAAAACGTTCGACCTCGCGCATGACCCGGACCGGATGGCGGACATCCGCCGGCTGCTCAACGCGACCGATCCCGATCTCAGCGCGTTCAGGGACCGCGGCGGCAAGCTCTTGATGTACTTCGGCTGGGCCGACGCGGCGCTGAACCCGCTCATGGGGATCGACTACTACGAGAAGGCCGTCGCGAAGAACGGCCCCGCGACGCGCGACTTCTTCCGCCTCTTCATGGTTCCGGGGATGTTTCACTGCCGCGGCGGCGTCGGCACCGATCGATTCGACGCGATGACGACCTTGATCAACTGGGTCGAGGGCTCGGCCGCGCCCGACAGCATTCCCGCGTCGCGCGTCGAGCAGGATCAAGTCAAGCGTACGCGGCCGCTGTGCCCCTATCCGCGCGTCGCGCGCTATCGGGGCACGGGCAGCCTCGACGAAGGCGGCAACTTCAGCTGCGCCGATCCGTGAGGCGCGCGCTCAGCCGGCCGTGATGTGCGCTCAGCTCCGGGTGATCTGAGAGATCCCCGGCAGCCGACCCAGGAAGTTGCCCGCGATACCGCCGTCGACGACCAGGTCGTGGCCGTTGACGTAGCGAGAGTCGGGGCCGAGCAGGAACGCGATGACGTCCGCCATGTCCTCGGGCGTGGCGACGCGGCCCAGCGGGACGAGGGCGTCACGCTCTGAGGCGATCCGCTGATCGGCGTAGACCTGCGCGGTCATTCCCGTCCGCACCATGCCCGGCGAGACCGTGTTGACCCTGATGCCGTCGCGTCCGAGCTCTTGCGCCAGCACCTGGGCGAGCATGATCACGGCCGCCTTGCTCGGACCATACGGGCCGAGGTTCGCGTGCGGGTTGCTGCCGGACATCGAGCCCACCGCGACGATCGCGCCGCGCGAGGCCTTGAGCGCGGGATAGGCGGCCTTGGCGAGAAGCCAGGTCGCGCGCGTGTTCACGGCGAACATGCGGTCCCAGTCCTCGACGGCGTAGCTGACGAGGGGGCCGGGACGGTTGATTCCGGCGTTGCTCACCAGGCCGTCGAGGCCGCCGAAGCGGCCGACGGCATCGGCGACGACCCGGCCGGGCGCGTCCGCGCTTCCCATGTCGCCGTGCAGCGCGAGCGGCTCCGCCTCGTGCTTGCGCAGCTCGTCGAGCAGTGAGTCGAGGCCCGCCGAAGGCCCGACGTCGACGGCCGCGATCTGCGCCTTGTTACCCAGAGCCCGGGCATCGCGCGCCAGCCGAAGACAGGTCGCCCGACCGATCCCGCTCGCCGCCCCCGTCACGAGCACTCGCATAGGCACCTCCGCGCGTGGAGTGTACTGCTGAATCGACGAGCGTGCCCGAGTCGTCAGAACGGGAGACATGTCACCCAAGGTACGACTTCGTGCCGTCGCGGGTGGAGCAGGCGGGAGCTGGTACGTCCTCATGGAAGGTCTCGCCCGCCTGGTCGGCGAGGTTCACCCGGACATCCGGATCGACGTCGTCGAGGGGGGCGGAGTCTCGAACCACGCGCGGGTCGGCTCGGGCGAGATCCCGATGGGCATTCTGAACCCGCCCATGACCGCCGCGGCCATCGCCGGGCGGCGGCCCTACGACCGGATGCACCCAGCCTTGCGGATCGGGGTCGCGAACCTCACCACGAACTATCTGCACTGCTTCGTGGAGCAGGCGCTGCCGATCGACTCGGTCGCGGCCTGGCTCGAGCAGCGTCGTCCGGTGCGGATGCCCGTCGACCGTGTGGGGACGGTCGATCGCATGGTGTTCCAGATGACGCTCGACCACTTCGGCGTCTCCGAGCCCGACATCCAGCGGTGGGGTGGATCGCTCGTGCCGGCGAACAACTACGACGCGCAGCTCGCGCTGTACCGCGCGGGCTCGGTGAACGCGCTGTGGCAATTCATGGCGATTCCGTCGCCGTCGATCGAGGCCGCGAACGCGCTGCGCCCGCTCCGGCCGCTGCCGCTGGCCGAGAGCCTCGTCACCACGCTCGAGAATCAGGGATGGACGGCCGCGACACTACCCGAGGGCGCGTACGGGATCGCGGCAGGGCGCGTGCCGACGGTCGCGATGGGCACCTCGCTCGGCTTCCACGCAGACGTAGCCGACGACGTCGTGTACAAGATCGTCAGCGCGATCTGCGCTCACGCCGAGCGCGTCCGCCGGACTCACCCGGCGGCGGCCGACTTCGATCCGGCGGCCGCACACCGGCTGAGCCGCGGGCCGTTGCATCCGGGCGCCATGCGGTACTTCCGCGAGGCCGGGCTCTTGCCTCGGTAGCCCGGCCCTCTCAGCGCCAGAGGCCGCGCGCCATGAGCACGGCCATGAGCGGCATGAGCGCCAGCAGCGCGAGCTCGATGTGGATGAAGCGCCGCGCGCCGGCGATCTCGTCGGCGGTTGGGAGCGCGCCGGCCGCTGCGCGCTTCCAGCGCATGAACATGCGCGTGGGCTTGATCGACAGCACCGCGATGATCACGTAGAGCGCCATCTTCATCCAGAACGTCGGGTTGCCCGTGTAGAAGCCGACGCCCTTGGCGTAGAAGAACAGCCGCAGCAGCCCGGTGGCGAGCGCCGCGAGCGCGGACACGAAGAACACGACGTCGATGGACGCCAGGCGGCGCGCCTGCTCGCTCGTGATCCCCGGTCGGCACATGACCAGCTCTCCGACGAGGAAGCCGCCGGTGAGGATGATGCTGAGGTAGTGCAGGTAGGCGATCAGCGGCTCCATCATGTTCCGTCTCCTGTGCGCGCTCCGGCGATGCTATGCGACGCGCCGCGACGGGTCAACGACTGGAGTAGAATGCAGGCCCACGACGGGAACAGGAGGCGGCCGGTCCATGACGATCAAGGGCAAGGCGTACATCGCGGGCGTCTACGAGCATCCCACGCGCAAGGCCGATACGCAGTCGCTGGCCCAGCTTCACGCCGAGTCCGCGATCGGTGCGCTGGCCGACGCGGGGCTCACGAAGGACGACGTCGACGGCTATTTCTGCGCGGGTGACGCGCCGGGCCTCGGCCCGCTGTCGATGGCGGACTACATGGGGCTGAAGCTTCGCCACATGGACTCCACCGAGACGGGCGGGTCGTCCTACGTGATCCACGTCGCGCACGCCGCCGAGGCGATCGCGCTCGGCAAGTGCGACGTCGCGCTGATCACGCTCGCCGGGCGGCCGCGCGCCGAGGGCGTGGCCACCGGCACCGCGCCGCGCGCGCCGGTCGCGGCGTCGCCCGACGCGCCGTTCGAGTACCCGTACGGCCCGACCGTCGTGAACCAGTACGCGATGGCGGCGATGCGCCACATGCACCAGTACGGCACGACGAGCGCGCAGCTGGCGTGGATCAAGGTGGCCGCCTCTCAGCACGCCCAGCACAATCCGCACGCGCTCCTGCGCGAGGTCGTCACGGTCGAGGAGGTCATCAACTCGCCGATGATCTCGGATCCGCTGCACCGGCTGGATTGCTGCGTCATCACCGACGGCGGTGGCGCGATCGTGGTCGTGAAGCCCGAGATCGCCCGGCGTCTCAAGCGCCCGCTCGTGAAGGTGCTCGGCGCCGGCGAGGCGCCCAAGCATCAGATGGGCGGCAAGATCGACCTGACCTACTCCGGTGCGGTGTGGTCCGGGCCGCC
>DATEMW010000148.1:0-7987 GCA_035275385.1 Candidatus Methylomirabilota bacterium
CATCCCGTTGATCCGCGCGGTCAAGGACGGGCTGGTCGCCAATCGCGTGCTGTCGCTCGCCGGCATCGTGAACGGGACGTGTAACTACATCCTGAGCAAGATGACCGACGAGGGCCTGGACTTCTCGCTGGTGCTCAAGGAAGCGCAGGCGCACGGCTACGCCGAGGCCGATCCGACGCTCGACATCGAGGGCATGGACTCGGCCCACAAGCTCCAGATCCTGGTCGCGCTGGCCTTCCGTACCTTCGTCGATCTCAAGCACATCCACACCGAGGGGATCTCGCGCGTCACCGCGCAGGACATCGAGTACGCGCGCGACCTCGGCTACCGGATCAAGCTCCTGGCGATCGCCAAGGCGACACCCCCCGATGCGCCGGCGGGCGCCGGGGTGGAAGTGCGCGTGCACCCCACGATGATCCCGGCGGCCTCGCCGCTGGCGGCGGTCTCCGGCGTGTTCAACGGGATCTTCCTCACCGGCGACGCCGTCGGCGACCTCATGTTCTACGGCCGAGGCGCCGGCCAGATGCCGACGGCATCCGCGGTGCTGTCGGACGTCATCGAGATCGCGCGGCGGATCGCGCACGGCCTGCCCTCGCTCTCGCTCGAGCTGCCGTCGGTCGGCCCGGCGCCGCTTCCGCTGACACCGATGGAGTCGATCCAGAGCCGCTACTACCTGCGCGTGACCGCTCAGGATCGGCCGGGTGTCCTGTCGCGGGTCACCGGAATCCTGGGCGAGAACGACATCTCGATCGCGAACGTCATCCAGAAAGGCCGCGGCGTGCGCGAAGCCGTGCCGGTGGTGATGCTGACCCACGAGGCGCGCGAGCGCGACATGCGCGCGGCGCTGGCGAAGATCGACCGGCTGCGTGACGTCGCCGCGGCCACGACCATGATCCGGGTGGAGGGCAGCCCCGCGTGAAGGCGTGGCGCGGCGTCATCGACGAGTACCGGGACTTTCTCCCGGTCTCGGACAAGACGCCGATCGTCTCGCTCTTCGAGGGCAACACGCCGCTCGTGCCCGCCCCGCGCCTGGCCGAGGCGACCGACGCGCGGATGCAAATCTACCTGAAGTGCGAAGGGTTCAACCCGACGGGCTCGTTCAAGGACCGCGGGATGACCGTCGCGATCTCGAAGGCGCTCGAGACCGGCTCCCGTGCGGTCATCTGCGCCTCGACCGGCAACACTTCAGCCTCGGCCGCCGCGTTCGCCGCGCGCGCCGGCCTCCGCGCCTTCGTCATGGTCCCCAAGGGCTCGGTCGCGCTCGGCAAGCTCTCGCAGGCGGCGATCCACGGCGCCAAGGTGCTCCTGGTCGACGGCAGCTTCGATCAGGCGCTGACGATCGTGCGCCAGATCGCCGAGCGCCATCCCGTCACACTCGTGAACTCCGTGAATCCGTTCCGGCTCGAGGGGCAGAAGACCGCGGCCTTCGAGGTCTGCGATCAGCTCGGCCGCGCGCCCGACTACCACCTGATTCCCGTCGGGAACGCCGGCAACATCACCGCGTACTGGCGTGGCTATCGCGAGTACCACCGGGCCGGGCGCGTGACGGAGCTGCCGCGCATGGTCGGCTTCCAGGCGGCGGGCGCCGCGCCGATCTACGAGAACCGGGTGATCGAGGCACCGCGCACGGTCGCGACCGCGATCAAGATCGGCAACCCGGCATCCTGGGGCCCGGCGCTGGAAGCGATGAAGGATTCGCGGGGCTGGATCGACATCGTCACCGACGAGGAGATTCTCCGCGCCTACCGGCTCCTCGCGCACGAGGAAGGCATCTTCATGGAGCCGGCGTCAGCCGCGACGGTGGCCGGCCTGATCAAGATGATCAAAGGCGGACGCTTCGAGCCCGGATCGACTCTGGTGCTGACCCTCACCGGCCACGGGCTGAAGGACCCGGACACCGCGCTCGAGTCCGCCTCGCGCCCGACCACCGTCCCGCCGCGGGTCGACGCCGTCCTGGGGCAGCTCGGCCTCTGAACCGGCTCAAGATCGCAATCGGCGTAGCGATCAGCGTTGCGCTCCTCGTCTATCTGTTTCGCAGCGTCGACCTGACGGAGCTTGGTCACCAGCTGCGCGACGCCCACTGGGGCTGGCTGCTGGCGGCGGTCGTCATGGCGCCGATCCAGCTGTGGGTGCGCGGGCGGCGCTGGTGGTATCTGTTTCCGCCGGGCACGAACCCGCAGGGCATCACGCCGGCCATGATGATCGGCTACATGGCCAACAACGTGCTGCCGCTCCGCGCGGGCGAGGTGGTTCGTGTGTACGTCGTCGCGCGGCGTTGGAGCAAGTCCGTTGGCGCGGCGCCGCGCAGCCACCCGTTCTGGACGACGCTCGCCACGCTCGTGGTCGAGCGGGTCCTCGACAGCCTCGCGGTCGTACTCATCCTGGCGGTGCTCGTGCTCGTGGTTCCCGTACCGCGCTTTCTCGAGGTGGCCGCGCTCGTCGTCCTGGCGATCGACCTCGCCGGCATCATGATGCTGATCGCGCTGGTCGCGGCCCCCCAGCTCTGCGCCCGGCTGATCTCGCGACTGACCGAGCGCTGGCCCAAGCTCCGGCATCGGGCGGTGACCGCATTCGAGACGTTCGTGCACGGGCTCGACGGGATCCGCACGCCCTCGCACGTGCTCCCGCTGCTGGCGTGGACGATCGCGGTGTGGATCGCGCCCGCGCTCGCGGCGTGGATGGTCCTGGTCGCGCTGGACTTGCACCTGCCGTTCGCGGCGCCCTGGGCGGTGCTGGCATTCGTCGGGCTCGGCGTCTCGATCCCGTCCGCGCCGGGCTACGTCGGCGTCTATCACGCCGCCGCCGTGCTCGCGGTCGGCCTCTTCGGCGTGCCCCGGTCAGCCGCGGTCGGCTATGCGCTGCTCTTCCACGCCAGCCAGATCCTGCCGGTCACGCTCGTCGGTTGGCTCTATCTGCTGCGGGAGCAGATGAGCCTCGGCGAGGCGACGCGGGCGCGGCCGGGCGCCGATGCGGGCGCGACAGGCTAGCGTGCGTCCACGCCGATCGTTCGCGGCCTTTGCGGGCGGCACACCCGTCGTGTAGGCTCCGCAGGCATGGCTCTGCTCGTCCAGAAGTACGGGGGATCTTCGGTCGCCGACGCCGACA
Organism: Candidatus Methylomirabilota bacterium; assembly: GCA_035275385.1. Lineage (GTDB taxonomy): Bacteria > Methylomirabilota > Methylomirabilia > Rokubacteriales > CSP1-6 > AR31. Next base: position 3,106 of record DATEMW010000148.1, read on the forward strand.
AGATCATGAACGTCGCGCGGCGCGTGTCCGCGAGCGCCGCGGGTAATCAGATGGTCGTGGTCGTCTCGGCCATGGGCAAGACGACCGACGGGCTGCTGGCGCTCTCGCGGCAGGTCTCGTCCCAGCCGAATCTTCGCGAGATGGACATGCTCTTGTCCACCGGCGAGCAGGTCACGATCGCGCTGCTGGCGCTGGCGCTGCAGTCGCTCGGGCACAAGGCGCGGTCGTTCACCGGCCCGCAGGTCGGCATGCGCACTGATCACGCGCACACCCAGGCGCGCATCACCCAGATCGACGGCGATCGGCTGCGGCGAGCCATCGACGCCGGCGAGATCGCGGTGGTCGCCGGGTTTCAGGGGATCTCGCACGAGGACGAGATCACGACGCTCGGCCGCGGCGGCTCCGACCTCACCGCGGTCGCGCTGGCGGCCGCGCTGAAGGCGGACGTCTGCGAGATCTACACCGACGTCGACGGCGTGTACACCGCCGACCCGAACATCGTGCCCGACGCCAAGAAGCTGGCGCGTGTGGCCTACGACGAGATGCTCGAGCTCGCGAGCCTCGGCGCGAAGGTGCTCCAGACGCGCTCCGTCGAGTTCGCCAAGAAGTACGGCGTCACGGTCCACGTGCGCTCGACGTTCCGCCCCGATCCGGGCACGCTCGTGACGAAGGAGGAGACCGGCATGGAACAGGCGGTGGTCACCGGCGTGACCCACGACCGGAGCCAGTCGAAGATCTCGATTCTCCGGGTGCCCGACCGCCCCGGCATCGCCGCGCGCGTGTTCGGGGCGATCGCCGCCAGCAACATCGTGGTGGACATGATCGTGCAGAACATCAGCCAGGATGGTTACACCGACATGTCCTTCACCTTGCCGCGCGGCGACCACGCGCGCGCGGTCGCCGAGCTCGACGACGTGGTGCGCGAGATCGGTGCGCGCGGGATCGTCCAGAACGAGCGAGTCGCGAAAGTGTCGATCGTCGGCGTCGGCATGCGCAGCCACTCGGGCGTCGCGTCGATGATGTTCGCCACGCTCGCCCGCGAGGGCATCAACATCCAGATGATCTCGACCTCCGAGATCGCGGTCTCGTGCGTCATCGAGGACAAGTACGCGGAGCTCGCGGTCAGAAGCCTGCACGACGCGTTCGAGGTTGGCAGAGGAGTCGGCCGATGAGCCACGGCAAGGCGGCGGTCTTTTTCGGTCCCGGCAAGCCCTTCGAGATCCGCGACGTGCCGATGCCGGACGTCGAGCCCGACGCGGTCCTGATCCGCGTCTCGCTCGCCAACGTCTGCGGCTCGGATCTTCACTTCTGGCGCGGCGACGCGCCGCTGCGGCTGCCGGAGGACGGCTGGATCTTCGGCCACGAGATGACCGGCCGCGTGGCGAAGCTCGGCGCGCGCGTGAAGACCGATTCCCTCGGCCGCCCGCTCAAGGAAGGCGACCGCGTCGCCTACACGTATTTCTATCCGTGCGGCCGCTGCTATGCGTGCCTGGCGAACGAGCCGGCGGCGTGCCCGGCGAAGATCGAGCGGCCGCTGGGCCCCTCGCAGTTCCCGCACTTCCACGGCGCGTTCGCCGAGTATTACTACCTGCGCCCCCGCGGGGCGCTCTTCCTCGTGCCGGACTCCTTGCCGGACGAGCTGGTCTCGCCGGTCAACTGCGCCCTGTGCCAGGTGATCTTCGGCCTCGAGCGCGCCGGGCTCCAGTTCGGCAACACCGTCGTCATCCAGGGCGCCGGCGGACTCGGCATCCAGGCGGCCGCGGTCGCCAAAGACATGGGCGCGACCACCGTGATCGTGATCGATCAGCTGCCGGGACGGCTCGAGCTGGCGCGCGCCTTCGGCGCCGATCACACGATCAACGTGAAGGAAGTCACCGACCGCCGCGAGCGAGTGAACCTGGTCCGCAAGTGGACCGGCGGCGCGGGTGCCGACGTGGCGTGCGACTTCGTCGGCTTTCCGCAAGTCATCCCCGAAGGTATCGAGATGCTGCGCTCGGGCGGGACCTATCTCGAGATCGGCACGATCAGCCGCGGCGCCAGGATCGAGCTCGAGCCGTCGCTCCTGGTCTGGGGCTCGAAGAAGATCGTCGGCGTCATCCAGTACGATCCGGGCGTGATCCAGAAGGCGCTCGACTTCCTCGTCCGCAACCGGACCCGCTGGCCCTTCGACAAGTTGATCTCGCACAAGTATCCGCTCGAGCGGATCAATCAGGCGTTCGCCGACTCGGAGTGGCACGCGAAGGACACGACCAGCATCACCCGCGCCGCGCTGGTTCCCTGAGACCGGGCGGGGTCGGCGCGCGCTGACCCCGCTCGCGCTCTTCGCCGTCTGAAATCTTCGACTCTAGTCGCGTGCCGAGCGGCGTGGGATCGTCCGATCATGACCCTCTACACGCGCCGCCAGATCCTCGTGCTGCTCCTCCTGCTGGCGGTCGCCGGCCTGGGCCTCGGGGTCGGCCACTGGCGCCGCGCGAGGCCCGATCTCGCCGAGCGTCTCGAGCAGCTCGACCGCGCGGCCGCGTCGACCTCGAGCCCGGCGCCGCAGGCGAACGCCAGCGCCACCGCCGAGTCGGCCGCGTCCGAGCGCGAGCCTCGACGTCCGCGACCGAGCAAAGCTCCGTGCGATCAGGCCGAGTCGCGAGCGTTGCCGAGTAGCGCCGCGCCCGCGGTCATCGATCTCAACCGCGCGACTGCGATCGAGCTGACGCGAGTGCCCGGCATCGGGCCGGCGCTCGCGCGGCGAATCGTCGACACGCGAGACACCGGCGGGCGCTTCGCGCGGATCGACGAGCTCGGGCGTGTTCGCGGGATGAGCGCCCGGAAGATCGAGATGCTCCGCGCCTTCGTCACGGTCGAGTGAATCTGACCCGGACGCCGCTCGCGCCGGTGGCCGCCGCGCTCGGCGCCGGCATCGCGCTGGCATCGATCGCGCCACCCGCGACGGTATGGATCGCGTGGCTTGGTGCCGCCGCGGCGTGCGGCGTGTTGCTCGCTTTCGACCGCGCGAGGCCGGCAGCGGGCGCCCTGCTGCTCGGCGTGGTCGCGGTGGGAGCGCTTCGCGCCGGCGAGGCGCCGTTGGCCGAAGACCACATCCGGAACGCCGGGCTCCCGCGCATGGTGGAGGTAGAGGGACGTCTGGCCGTCGAACCGAAGCGCTGGGCGCCCGACCGCGTCCGGCTCCTGGTCGAGACCGAGCGAGCCGATGGCGCGCCGGGCTCGGGCCTCATCCAGCTGACCACGTACGGCGTGTTGCCGCCGTTGACCGAGGGTCAGCGCGTCGCGGCGCCGATGCGGCTCCACCCGGCGATGGGATTTCGCAATCCGGGCACGTACGACTACGCGGCGCACCTGGCGCGCCAGGGCATTTACGTCATCGGCACCGCGCGCGCCGAATTGGTGACGCCGCTCGACGATCCAGGCCCGCCGTGGTCGGTGCGGGTCAAGCGCGAGTCGGTCACGGCCATCGGACGCGCGCTGCCGCCCGTGTCAGCGGCGTTGCTCGCCGGACTGCTGCTCGGCGATCGCACCGAGCTCCCCCGCGACGTCGACGACGCCTTTCGCCGGGCCGGTGTCTACCACATCCTGGCCGTCTCCGGCTTCAACGTCGGGATCCTGGCAGCGTCCGTCTGGGCGCTCTGCCGATTGCTCCGGGCCCCGCATCGCGCATCGGCCGCGATTGCGATCGTCGTGGTGATCGGCTTCGCGCTGGTGGTCGGGCCCGAGCCTTCCGTGGTGCGCGCGGTCGTCATGGCCGTCCTGGTGCTCGTCGCCACCCTGCTCGACCGCGACGCGTCGGTCACGAACAGCCTGGCGCTCGCCGCGATGGTCATCCTCGCGGCTCGGCCCGGCGATCTCTTCGAGCCTGGCTTCCAGCTCTCGTTCGCGGCGACGTTCGGCATCGTGATCGCGCCGCTCCCGCGCGGCATCATCCTCGGCGCGCTCGGTGCCAGCGTCGCGGCCCAGCTGGCGGTTTTGCCGATCGCGCTCAGCCACTTCAACCAGCTCTCGACGATCGGCGTCATCGCGAACCTCGGCGTCGTCCCGCTGGCGGCCGTCGCGACGATCCTGGGCCTGGCAGCCGTCTGTCTCTCGTTCCTGAACGACGCGCTAGCGGCGGTTGCGTTCGACGCGGTGTGGCCGGTCTTGCTGGCGCTGCGTGGCATCGTCGCGCTTGCCGCACGCGTGCCGGGGGCGGTCGTGTATCTCCCGGCTCCCGGCGGGATCGCCGTGACATGTTACGTCGCCAGCCTCGCGCTGCTACTGCTCTGGTGGCGGAGCAGACGGCGTCGCGTGCTTCTGGTCGGCGTCTCACTTCTCGCCATCGCGGTCGCCTCGGCCGCGTGGCCGCTCATGCGTCCGGCCGACGGCCGATTGCGCGTGACGATGCTCGACGTCGGTCAGGGCGACGCCATCGTCGTCGAGATGCCCGACGGCCGCACCGTGCTCGTCGATACCGGATCGGGTGGGCCGATGCGGCTCGATGCCGGCGAGCGCGTGATCGCGCCGTTTCTCTGGAACAAGGGCGTCCTGAGTCTCGGCGCCATGGCGCTCACGCACGACGACAGCGACCATGCCGGCGGCGCGGCATCGCTCCGGCGCCTCTTCTCGATCGGTGAAGAATGGACCGCCGCAAACCTGCCGCAGGTGCCGAGGCGGTACGGGCGCGTGGAGATGACACCGCTTCCGCCGGCCTCGGTCACCACCGGGCGCCGGAACGACGCCGCGCTGGTCCTGCGTATCGAGCTGGGGCTCGCCGGGTTTCTTTTGACGTCCGACATCGGAGCCACCCGCGAGCGCGAGCTCATCGCCTCGGACGCGCCACTTCGGTCGACCGTCCTCAAGGTGGCGCATCACGGCTCGCGCTCGTCGACCAGCGCCGAGT
>DATEMW010000149.1:0-2545 GCA_035275385.1 Candidatus Methylomirabilota bacterium
ACGCCGACGGCGCCTCCCAGCACGCCTCCGATGGCTTTGCCCATCCCCGGCTGCTCGCCCTCGCTCGTGGGGACCCGCGACACCAGCGGCTCGGAGATCCCCGGGATCAGAACGTGAATGCTCTTCGGTGAAATGCCGACCGCGCGCAGGTTGCCGACGGCGCGCTCGGCGGAAGGTCTGTCGACGAAGATGCCGACTGTCGGCGTCATCGTTAATCTCCTCTCTCTCGATGCTGGCGACGGCGGCGATGGATCGCGAGCTCGCGCGCAATCCATCCGGCGACCACCAGCGTGCCGGCCACGATCGCGACGATCAGCCACCCGGCGTCGCTCATTGGCGTCCGCCCTGAATGACGGCAAGAGGCGTGCCACGCGCGGCCATCAGCGCGACATCGTCGATCTATCGCTGACGACAGCGCTCTCACGCGCGGACGGTGACCGCGTCATGCACGCCAGCGTGACTGCGTAATTCTTATCGAGTAAGAACGCGGGGGTGTGTTGACTGTGCGCAGCGTGGCGATTACCGTGCGGGCCAGGAGGCCAACATGGCTGGAGCCGTAGGGTTCATCGGACTGGGCAACATGGGGCGCCCGATGGCGCTCAACCTGGTGAAGCAGGGTTTTCCTCTAGTCGTGCACGACATCGACCCAGCGAAGACTGAGCCGCTGCGCGCGCGCGGGGCGACGGTGGCCGAATCGCCCGAGCGTGTCGCGGCCGCGGCCGATCGCACGATCTCGATGGTGGAGACGACGGCGCAGGCCGAAGCGGTGATCGCCGGCGAGCGCGGGATCATCAAGAGCGCCCGGGCGGGGCACATCGTGATCAGCATGAGCACGATCGATCCGATCGTGACCCGGCGGCTCGGCGCCGAGCTCGGCGCGCGCGGCGTGGCGATGCTGGACGCGCCCGTGAGCGGCGGCACCGAGCGGGCGCAGTCCGGCGAGCTCTCGGTCATCGCCGGCGGCGCGGCTGAGACGTTCGAAGCGTGCCGCGATCTGTTCAAGGCGATGGGGACGAAGATTTTTCACGTCGGCGGGCTCGGGCAGGGCCTCGCGATGAAGCTCGTCAACAACATGCTCGTCCAGGTGAACATGGTGGCCGTGGCCGAGGCGATGGTGCTGGGCGTCAAGGCCGGGCTCGACCCTCGCACGATCTACGAGGTTGTGCGGGTCAGCACCGGGACGAGCTCGGCGTTCGAGCGCGGCGCCGCGCGCATGCTCGCCCGCGATTTCTCGCCGGGCGGCACCGTCGACATCTCCTTCAAGGACCAGGAGCTCGAGACCGCCTTCGCCAAGCAGCTCGGCGCCCCGCTCTTGCTGGCCAACCTGAGCCAGCAGGTCTATCAGATGGCGCGCGCCGCCGGGCTCGGCAAGCAAGACGGTACCGCGATCATCCAGGTGCTCGAGAAGCTGGCGGGCGTGAAGGTCGGCGGCTAAACGATAACGAGGCGCGCCACGGCTCCGCCGGGGCGTGTCCGAGCGTCGGGGGGCTTGGGGGCCCGTCGCGGCCCCCCATCTCGTTCAGAGCAGAATCTCGCGCGCGACCCCGCGCAGGTCCATCTCGTACTCGAGGCCCGCGATCGGCGGTCGGCTCGGAAACCAGCGAACACCGTGGATCGCCGAGGCGCCGGCGGGCCCGAGGACGGTGTCGGCCAGGAACGAGTCGATGGGCTGTGTCGTGTAGATGTCGATCGTGGTCACGTCGGGCCACGAGACTCCCAGGCCCTGGAGCCTCGCCTGCATGATCCCCATCACGTGCGCCGCCTTCTCGCGCATCGCCGCGGGCGAGGTCTCGCCGTGGCGCACGATGCCGTCCACGCCGACGCCGCGCTCCCGCATCTCGCCGGCGCCGGCCACGATGAACGTCGGGCGCGGGGCCGCGCCGGGGATGGTGTAGCCGAAACCGTAGAGCGAGGGCTCAGTCGGCGCGCCGGCGACCGGAGCCACGTTCGTGCGGGCGATGGGATTCTCGCCGTCGACCAGGAGCTTCCACTCCGTCAACAGCGCCCGGTATCCGGCGTTGAACGTATCGAACCCGTCGAAGCTGAACGGCGCGGGGCTCCGGAGCTCGATCGCGCACAACGCGGCGCGCGGCCGGCCCTCGGCGTGCAGGTGGCGGTCGATCAGCGCAAAGCCGTCTCGCCAGGGAATCGGCGCGCGGAGGGTCGCGTGGATGACCTGATAGCCGGTCGCGGCCGCCGCGCCCGACGAGAACGGGGCAATACCGGGCAGAAAGCGGTAGCCGCCGCCGGGGACCTCGCGCGCGGACGCTCCAGGGCTCATGGTCCCGAACGGTACCACGACCCGCCGTCCAAGGGGCGCCGCTTGACTTTGCGGGACGAGCAACTTCTAATGCCCGCGGCTGCCGATCTTCAACTCGCTCGAGGAGGCTTTCATGTTCCGCAACGGACCTCTACGCGTCGTGTGCGGGCTCATCGCGGTGGCATTGGTCGTCGGCGCGGCACTCGTGGGCGACGCGCCGGCGCAGGGCAAGAAGCTCAAGATCGGCGTGATCTACGACTACACCGGCCCGCTCGCGGGCGGCGG
>DATEMW010000150.1:0-10883 GCA_035275385.1 Candidatus Methylomirabilota bacterium
GGGCATGGCGCGCCGCGCGGCCTCGACGATGCGCCAGACCGCCGGCATCGCCGGCCAGCGCCACTCCTGCGCCGTCGCGATCAGGAGCATCAGGCCCACCGTGCCGAACAGCGCGTTCGGCGCCCAGATCGCGAAGGTCGCGGGCAGGCGCGCGCGAAGCGCCGCGCCCTCGAGCGACGTCATCATCACGTAGTACGAGACGAGGATCGCGAGGCTGCCGACCAGCGCGATGCTGCGCCCGCCGCGGTGCGAGCGGATCGCCAGCGGGAATCCGATCAGGCCGAACACCAGCGCCGCCATCGGCAGCGCGTAGCGCTTGTGCCACTCGACCTGGTACGGCGCGCGGGCTTGGGGATCGTTGCGATACTCCGCGATCTTCGCGCCGAGATCGGCGAGCGACAGGTCCTTCTCCGGCTTCTCGACGCGCGGCGCGCCCTTCAGCGGCGAGTCGACCGACAGGCTCATGTCGTAGATGTCGAAGCGCGTGTAGCGATAGCGCGAGGCGCCGGCGGCGCCGCCGGTCGGCGAGGGCGCGTCGATCGTCGTCGCCTTCGGCACGTCTACGGGCAGGATGTCGGCCTCGTTGACGGCGCCGTTCATCATGCGCAGGGTGATGCGCCGGTTGGCTTCGTCGGTCAACAGCCGGCCCTCGCGCGCCGAGATGATGCGCGACAGGGCCGGATCGCGCTCGTCCGAGACCAGGATCCCGCGCAGCGCGACCTGCGAGGTGCTGACGTCCTCCACGTAGATCGTGAGCTCGCCGAACGGGTTGAAGATGCGCTCCTGCAGTCCGCTCGCCGCCCGCGCCTGGAGGATGCGGAACAGCTGTCGCTGGAACTCGCCGTTCGCGGCGGGATTCACCACCAGGGTCAGCACCGCGGTGCCGCTCGCGATCAGCAGCGACGTCAGGAGGATCGGGCGGAAGAGCCGCACCGCGCTCACGCCGGCCGCCTTGAACGCGACGACCTCCAGATCGCTCGCCAGCCGGCCGCCGGCCAGCAGCACGGCGACCAGGAACGCCATCGGTAAGGTGTGAGCCAGGAACGACGGCATCATGTACGCGAGCAGCTGCATCACCAGGAAGAAGGGCACGCCCTTGGTGATGACCAGATCGGTCAGGTGGTAGATGCGGTCGATCACGAGAAAGAACGTGAGCAGGGCGCACGCGAAGGCGAAGGGTGAGATGAGCTCGCGCGTGATGTACCGATCGAGGACGGGTAACCGCACGAGTCTGTTGTACCATAGGCGCGTGAGGCGGCTAACTGCTGGCAGGACACGGAAATTGCTCGCCGGCCTCGCGATGCTGGGCACCGCTTTTCTGACGGACCGGCTCGACGCGGCCGGCCCGGTCGACCGTCTCGACCAGTTCCGGACGCTCGCGCGCGCGCGGTCCTTGGCGAACGGCTCCGCCGACGTGTCGGCCGACGCCTATCGCGAGATGTACGCCCTCCTCGACGAGGAGATCGTCGAGAGTCTCGGCACCGGCGGTCTCTATGCCTCGACCGGCTTCCTTCAGGATCGACTGGACGCGTTCGGCGAGGCGTGGGGCAACGCCGCGGTGGACCTGGTCCGCGTCGGCCGCCTCATGGTCGGCGCCTTCCAGATGAGCGACGTGCCGGGCGCGAACTCCGTGCGCGTGTACGGACGGCTCGGCGGCGAGGCCGCCCTTCTGACGACGCTCTCGCGCGACGGCCGTCCGACCGTCTATCCCTGGGCCGCGGCGCCGGGCGGCGCCGCGCAGTTCGTCACCGCATGGGAGGGCCCGGCGACGGGCCGCGGGATTCGCAGCCTGCGCCTGGAGCTGGTCCGTCAGCACGGCGACGACCTGCGCGTGGTGTGGTCGTCGACGGATCTGTTCCCCGAGGGCCTGATCGCGCGGACCTATTCGGTGCGCGGCGACGAGATCCGCGTGCGCTACGAGCCGCACTATCCCGGCCGCACCCCGGGATGCGAGGGCCAGACCGAAGCCGAGGAAGTGTTCCGGACAGCAGCCGAGAGCGGCACGCTCGCTCGCCGTTCGCGCCGCGAGCTGAACGGCTGGCACCGCGAGCTTCGCGCGACGGCGTCCCAGGTCTTCCACGCGCTGGAGGCGGGAGACGACGCGAGCCTGGCCAGGCTCGTGGCCGACGCGCAGCTCCGGCGCCGACTGCCCGCGACCTTGCGGCCGGACACGGCGTGCGACGCCGCCGACAGCCTCACGAATCCTCAGACGGTGTCCGTCGCGGCGACGGCGGATCACACGCCCTGGGCCCTGACCTTCCAGCGCGGCGGCCCCGCGCGATGGCGGTTGACGGCGGCCGCACCGGTGCTTCCGTGAGCGACACGCCGACGAGCGCGCCGAACGCCGAGATCTCGGACCGGTACGATCCGGCGGCGGTCGAGAAGCGCTGGTATCCGCTCTGGGAGCAGCGCGGCTACTTCCGCGCCGACCCCAACGCGAAGGGCAAGCCGTTCTCGATCTCGATGCCGCCGCCCAACGTGACGGGCTCGCTCCACTGGGGCCACGCGCTCACGATGAGCCTTCAAGATATGCTCACGCGCCTCAAGCGCATGGACGGGTTCAACGCGCTCTGGCTCCCCGGGACCGACCACGCCTCGATCGCGGTGCACGTGGTCCTCGAGCGGATACTCGCCGCCGAGGGAACGTCCAAGGAAGACCTCGGCCGCGAGGGCTACCTGGCGCGCGCCTGGCAGTGGAAGGAGGAGTCGGGCGGTCAGATCGTCCATCAGCTCCGGCGCCTCGGCGCGTCGTGCGACTGGTCGCGCGAGCGGTTCACGATGGACGCGGGACTGTCGAGCGCCGTGCGCGAGGCGTTCGTGCGGCTGTGGGACGAAGGGCTGATCTACCGCGACGACCGCATCGTGAACTGGTGCCCGAAGTGCCAGACCGTGCTCTCGGACATCGAGGTCGAGCGCGAGGAGCGCGACGACGAGTTCGTCTACATCAAGTACGGTCCGGTCACGCTCGGCACGGTGCGGCCCGAGACGAAGCTCGGCGACACCGGCCTGGCGGTGCACCCCAAGGACAAGCGGTACCGACATCTCGTCGGCAAGACACTCGAAGTCCCGTCGGTCGACGGCACGATCACGGTGAAGGTCGTGGCCGACGAAGCGGTCGACCCGAAGTTCGGCACCGGCGTGATCAAGGTGACTCCGGGCCACGATCCGGTCGACTTCGACATCGGACGACGCCACAACCTGCCGATCAAGACCGTCATCGGCCTCGACGGCAAGATGACCGCCGAGGCGGGACGCTACGCCGGCCTGGACCGCTTCGAGTGCCGGCGCCGGATCGTCGAGGACATGAAGGCGCTCGGGCTGATCGACAAGATCGAGCCCTATCGTCACGCGGTCGGCATCTGCTATCGCAGCAAGACCGTGGTCGAGCCGCTCGTGCTGAAGCAGTGGTGGGTGAACGTCCAGCCGCTGGCCGAGGCGGCGATCAAGGCCGTGCGCGAACGGCGGATCACGATCCTGCCGCGCAGCTGGACGAAGACGTACTACCACTGGATGGAGAACATCCATCCCTGGTGCATCTCGCGGCAGCTCTGGTGGGGTCACCGCATCCCGGCGTGGTACTGCGAGAAGGACGGCTCGGTGCACGTGTCGAAGGAGGATCTCCGCGCGTGTCCGAAGTGCGGCGGGCCGGTGCGGCAGGATCCCGACACGCTCGACACGTGGTTCTCGTCGGGGCTCTGGCCGTTCTCGACGCTCGGCTGGCCCGACGATACTCAGGACCTGCGCACGTACTATCCGACCTCGGTGCTCGTCACGGGGCCGGACATCCTGTTCTTCTGGGTCGCGCGGATGGCCATGCTCGGGATCCACTTCATGAAGGACGTCCCGTTCCGGGACGTGTACCTGCACGCGATCGTGCGCGACGCCGAAGGCCAGAAAATGTCGAAGTCGAAGGGCAACGTCGCCGACCCGCTCGTGGTCATGGAGAAGTACGGAACCGACGCGTTCCGCTTCACCCTGGCGGCGCTCGCGCAGGGGCGCGACATCCGGATCTCCGAAGAGCGCATCGAGGGCTACCGGAACTTCGCCAACAAGCTCTGGAACGCCTCGCGGCTCGTGCTCTCGAACCTCGGCGGCTTCGATCCGGCGCTGGCGAAGAAGACGCCGCCGGCGCTCGCCGACGTCTGGATCGAGAGCCGCCTGGCCGCGGCCGTGGCGGACGTTCGCACCGCGATGAAGCGCTACCGGTTCAGCGACGCGGCCTCGGCGCTCTACCAGTTCCTGTGGCACGAATTCTGCGACTGGTACCTGGAGATCTCCAAGCTGTCGCTCTACAACGCCGAGCATCCTGACCGGCGCGCACGGACCCAGGCGACGCTCGTGCGCGTGCTCGAAGCGACCTTGCGGCTCCTGCATCCGTTCATGCCGTTCATCACCGAAGAGATCTGGCAGCGGCTGCCGCACAAGGGCGAGTCCATCATGCTCGCGCCGTATCCGAAGATCTCGAAGAAGGATCGCAACGCGCAGGCGGAGCGGCAGATGGCGGCGGTCATGGACCTCGTCACCGCGGTGCGCAACATCCGCGGCGAGATGCGGATCGCGCCCGCGGTCGCGCTGACGGCGACCGTTCGAGCGGGAGGCGACGCGGCCGATCTCTTCACCGCCAACAGCGCGCTGATCGAGTCGCTGGCCCGCGTCCGGCTCACCGTCGATCCGACCGCGACGCGGCCGCGCAGCTCGGCGATGGCCGTGGTCGGCGGCGCCGAGGTCTACGTCGATCTGACAGGCATCGTCGATCTCGGCGCCGAGCGGCAGCGCATCGAGAAGGAGATCGCCAAGACCGTCGAGCGCGTCGACTTCCTGAAGAACAAGCTGGCGAAGCCCGATTTCGCCGAGCGTGCGCCCGCCGATATCGTGGCGCGCGAGCGCGAGCGGCTCGTCGAGCAAGAAGCGTTGCACGCCAAGCTGGTCGCGAGCCTTGCCTGGGTCGGTGACGGTGGCCGGTAGCGCACCGGGCGTCATCGTCCGCCTCGACACCGTCGACTCGACCCAATCCGTGGCCGCAGCACTCGCCGAGCGCGGCGCCGCCGATCGCACCGTCGTCGTCGCCGATCAGCAGCTGCAGGGCCGAGGCCGCCGCGGGCGGACGTGGCGAGCGCCCGCCGGGACGAGCCTCTTGGCCTCCATCATCGTTCGGCCCCGAGTCCCTCAGCCGCTCCTGGCGACGTTGTCGCTGGCGACTGCGGTCGCTACGGCCGAGGCGCTTCGACGGGTCGCGCCGGTCGACGCCAAGCTCAAGTGGCCGAACGACGTCCTGGTCGCGGGCCGGAAGATCGCCGGCATCCTGCTCGAGTCCCGCATCAGCGGGCGAGCCGAGGCGGGCGGCGCGGTTCCCAACGGCCTCACGTCGCTGGTCACGATCATCGGCGTCGGGATCAATCTCGGCCAGAGCGAATTCCCGCCCGATCTGGCGGACAGCGCCACCTCGGTCGCCATCGAGACGGGCCACGCCGCAAGCCGCGAGTCGATGCTCACAGCGCTGCTCGAGGAGTTCGATATCTGGCGCGGGCGGCTCGAGACCGAGGGCTTCGCTCCGGTCCGGGAGGTGTGGCGCCGGCTCAGCGACACGCTCGGCCGCAAGGTCACCGTCGACACCGTCACGGGGCTCGCGGCTGATCTCGACTCCGACGGTGCGTTGCTGGTCGACGTGGGCGGATCGCTCAAGCGGGTCGTCGCGGGCGCGGTGAGCACGGGCGATACCCCCGTGATCATCTCGGGCTGAGAGGAGCGGGGCATGCTGCTCGTGGCGGACGTCGGCAACACCAACACGAAGATCGGGGTCTTCGAGGCAGAGCGCCTGCTCGTGTCGTGGCGCCTCACGAGCCGGCGCGAGCAGACGGCCGACGAGTACGGGCTCTTCATCGAGACGCTCCTGCAGTCGCGGGGCATCCGCGCGACGGCCATCGACGGCGTCTCGATTTCCAACGTCGTGCCGCCCGTGCAGCAGACGCTCGAATGGATGTGCGACAAGTACTTCGGGCAGGATCCGTTCTTTGTCGAGCCGGGTGTCAACACGCGCATGCCGCTCGCGGTCGACGCTCCGCGTGAAGTCGGCGCCGACCGGTACGTGGATGCCTTCGCCGCCGCCGCGAAGTACGGGCCGCCACTGATCGTGATCGACTTCGGCACCGCGACGACCTTCAATTGCGTCAACGCGAGGGGCGAGTTCATCGGGGGCGCGATCGCTCCGGGCATCGTCACCTCGGTCGAGGCGCTCGTGAACCGCGCAGCGCGACTGTACCGGGTCGAGCTGGTCAGGCCCAAGGAGGCGATCGGAAGGAACACCACGTCGAATCTCCAATCCGGCGCGATCTACGGCTACGCCGGGCTGGTGGAGGGACTGGTCGAAAGGATGCAGGCCGAGCTCGGGGGAGGGGCGACGGGGGGAGGGGCCAAGGTGATCGCGACCGGGGGCAACGCCGAGCTGTTGACGGACGTAGCCCGCTGTATCGAGCGGGTCGACGAGAACCTCAGACTCGACGGTCTGCGTATGCTCTACGAAGAGGCCCATCCGCCCTCGGCCCGGCGTTGACAGGTCCGAGGCTCAGGTCTATACTTCTACGAAATCTAGTAGGTCCCGTCGAGGGCTATCGCTATATACGGGACTTTCAGGCGAAACCGGGCTACGGCGTCAAGGGAGGCTAGCCGATGGGGATGTGGGTTGGGCGAGGGCGCAAGGCCAGGGTCGCTTACGGATTCGATGACATCGCGCTCGTGCCCGGGGCAGTCACGGTCAACCCGAACGAGGTCGACATCTCCTGGGAGCTCTGCGGCCACCGCTTCGAGCTCCCCATCATCGCGGCGGCAATGGACGGGGTCGTCGGCCCCCGGCTCGCGACCGAGATGGGGCGCCACGGCGGCCTCGCGGTCCTGAACCTGGAAGGCATCTTCTCCCGCTACGCGAACCCCGCCGAAGTCCTCGAACGGATCGTCTCGGCCAGCCAGGAAGAGGCGACCAAGATCATCCAGTCGATCTACGGCGAGCCGATCAAGGAAGAGCTGATCCACCAGCGCATCAGTGAGATCAAGAAGGGCGGCGGCCCGGCCGTGGTCTCGTCGATCCCGCAGCGCGCCGAGCGCTTCGCCCAGATCGCGCAGGAGGCCGGCGCCGACATCTTCGTGGTGCAGTCGACCGTGACGACGGCCCGCCACATCGCGACCGAGTACACGCCGGTCGATCTGCGCAAGCTCAAAAAGCAGCTCGCGATCCCGCTGGTCATCGGCAACGTCGTTACCTACGAGGCCTGCCTCGAGCTGATGGAGGTCGGCGCGGACGCGCTGCTGATCGGCGTCGGCCCGGGTGCCGCCTGCACCAGCCGCGAAGTGCTCGGCCTCGGCGTGCCGCAGGTGACCGCCACCGCCGACGCGGCGGCCGCGCGCGACTTCTACTGGAAGCAGTCCGGGCGCTACGTGCCCATCATCACCGACGGCGGCATGACGACGGGCGGCGACGTCTGCAAGGCGTTCGCCTCCGGCGCCGACTCGGTCATGATCGGATCCGCGTTCGCGCGCGCGATCGAAGCGCCGGGCCGCGGCTATCACTGGGGGATGGCGACGCCGCACGCGAATCTGCCGCGCGGCACGCGCATCCGCGTCGGCATCGCCGGCTCGCTGGAGCAGATCCTCTTCGGCCCGGCCTTCACGGAAGACGGCACGCTCAACCTGGTCGGAGCGATCCGCACCTGCATGGGCTCGGTCGGCGCGCGCAACATCCGCGAGCTGCAGCAGACGGAGCTGATCATCGCGCCCACGATCAAGACCGAAGGAAAGGTCTTCCAGCAGGCTCAGAAGCTCGGGCGCCCGCGGTAGCGGGGCGCCGATGTCGGCCGGCGCCGGCAAGATCGCGGTTCTCGATTTCGGCGGTCAGTACACCCAGCTGATCGCGCGGCGAGTCCGCGAGATGTCCGTCTACTCCGAGATCTTCTCGTGCACCCATCCGCTCGAGCAGATCCTCGCCGCGGGCTATCAGGGCATCATCCTCTCGGGCGGGCCATCGAGCGTCTACGAAGAAGGCGCGCCGCTGCCGCCGAAAGAGCTCTTCGACGCGGGCATCCCGGTTCTCGGGATCTGCTACGGCATGCAGGCGATGGGCTATCTCCTGGGTGGCCACGTGATTCCGGCCGAGCGCCGCGAGTACGGGAAGGCCGAGATCACCCTGCAGGGCCAAAGCCCGCTCCTGCGCAACGTGGAGCCGGAGGCCTCCGGACGGGTCACGGTCTGGATGAGCCACGGCGACACCGTTCTCAGACCGCCGAAGGGGTTCAGCGCGCTCGCGAGCACGCCGAACTGTCCGGTCGCGGCGATGGCCGACGAGGTGCGGCACCTCTACGCGGTCCAGTTCCATCCCGAGGTGCTCCACACACCGCAGGGCCGGACGATCCTCGACAACTTCCTGACGGTGTGCGGGGTGAACCGCACGTGGTCGATGGCCGGCTTCATCGACACGACGGTCGAGGCGATCCGCGCCCAGGTGGGCCGCCAGCGCGTCCTGTGCGCGCTCTCGGGCGGCGTCGACTCCTCGGTCGTCGCGGTGCTCGTCCATCGCGCCATCGGCGATCAGCTCACGTGCGTCTTCGTCGACAACGGACTCTTGCGGAAGGGCGAGGCCGAAGCGGTCGTCCACACGTTCCGGGACGCGTTCAAGATGAACCTGATTCACGTCGATGCATCTCGCCGTTTTCTCGACGAGATCCGCGGCGTGACCGACCCTGAGATCAAGCGCAAGCGGATCGGCGCCGAGTTCATCGCCGTCTTCGAGGACGAGGCCAAGATGCTCGGCGACATCCCGTTCCTCGCTCAGGGAACGCTCTATCCCGACGTCATCGAGTCGGTGTCCTTTCGCGGGCCCTCGGCCACGATCAAGACGCACCACAACGTCGGGGGGCTGCCGCTCCAGATGCAGTTCAAGCTGGTCGAGCCGCTCCGCGAGCTGTTCAAGGACGAGGTCCGAAAGCTCGGTGAGCTCCTCGGCCTGCCGCCCGAGATCGTGTGGCGCCAGCCGTTCCCCGGTCCCGGGCTCGCGATCCGGGTGCTCGGCGAGGTGACCTCGGACCGGCTCGACCTTCTGCGCGAGGCGGACGCGATTGTCCAGGAAGAGGTGCGCGAGGCCGGGCTCGAGCGAACGGTCTGGCAGGCGTTCGCCGTCCTCCTACCGATCAAGACCGTCGGCGTCATGGGCGACTTCAGAACCTACGCCCACGTCGTCGCGCTCCGCGCGGTCATGAGCCAGGACGCAATGACCGCTGACTGGGCTCGGCTACCCTACGAGCTGCTCGGCACGATCAGCAACCGGATCATCAACGAGGTCAAGGGCATCAACCGGGTCGTCTTCGATATCTCGTCCAAGCCACCTTCCACGATCGAGTGGGAGTGACCGGGAGCTCGATGCAGCACAGCGACTTCGTCCATCTGCACGTGCATTCCGAGTACAGCCTGCTCGACGGCGCCGCCCAGCTCGAAAAGCTCGTGGATCGCGCCAAGGAGCTCAAGTTCCCGGCGATCGCGCTGACCGATCACGGCAACCTCTTCGGCGCGATCGACTTCTACAACGCGGCGATGAAGGCCGGCGTCAAGCCGATCCTCGGCTGCGAGCTCTACGTCGCGCCCGGCGGCCGCAAAGAGCGCGGCTCGCAGGACGGCGGCTACGAGGGCGCCAACCACCTCACGGTGCTGGTGCGCAATCGCACGGGCTACAAGAACCTCGTCAAGCTGGTGTCGCGCGCGTTTCTCGAAGGCTTCTACTACAAGCCGCGCGTCGATCGCGAGCTCCTGGCCCAGCACGCCGACGGGCTGCTCGTGCTGTCGGGCTGTCTCAACTCCGAGGTCTCGCGGATGCTCAGCGCCGGCGACGCCGCGAAGGCGCGCGAGACCGCGGGCTGGTACCAGGAGGTCTTCGGCAAGGATCACTACTTCATGGAGGTGCAGGCACACGGGATCGAGGAGCAGGAGCGGGTCATGGCCGAGACGATCCGGATCGCCAAGTCGATCGGCGCGCCGGTCGTCGGCACCAACGACTCGCACTATCTCGAGAACGGCCACTCGCGTGCCCACGAGGCGCTGCTCTGCATCCAGACCGGCACGAATCTTCAAGATACGGGTCGCTTCCGGTTCTCGACGCAGGAGTTTTACATCAAGTCCGCCGAGGAGATGGCTCGCGTCTTCGCGGAGCTCCCTGAGGCCTGCCGGAACACCCTGGCGGTGGCCGAGCGCTGCAACCTCACGCTCGAGTTCAACCAGTTCCACCTGCCTCGCTACGTCGTGCCGAGCGAGCACACACTCGACAGCTATCTGCACGAGCTGGCCCACGCGGGGCTCAAGCGCCGATACGGCGCGAACCCCGGCGACGCGATCGAGGCCCGGCTGGCTCACGAGCTCGCGGTCATCGAGAAGATGGGCTTCGCGGGCTACTTCCTGGTCGTCTGGGACTTCATCCGCTACGCGCGCGAGCAGGGGATCGCGGTCGGTCCCGGCCGCGGCTCGTCGGCCGGCTCGCTGACTGCGTATTCGCTCGGCATCACCAACGTCGATCCGATACGTTACGGCCTCTTGTTCGAGCGATTCTTGAACCCCGAGCGGATCTCGATGCCCGATATGGACATCGACTTCTCGGACGACCGACGCGACGAGGTCATCCGCTACGTCGCCGAGCGCTACGGCCGCGACCGGGTCGCCCACATCATCACGTTCGGGACGCTCGGCGCCAAGGCCGCCATCCGCGACGTCGGCCGCGTGCTCGGCATGCCGTACGGCGACGTCGACCGGATCGCCAAGCTCGTGCCGAACTTCCCGCTGAACATCACGCTCGACGACGCGTACCAGAAGTCGCTGCCGCTGGCCGAGATGGTGCGCACCCAGGCCAACGTGAA
>DATEMW010000151.1:0-4269 GCA_035275385.1 Candidatus Methylomirabilota bacterium
TCGGGCGGTCAGGTCGGCGACACGGGCACGATCGTCGGACGCAGCGGGCGCGGCGAGATCGTGGACACGTACTACCGCGGCTCGAAGCTCATCGTGCATCGGGTCAAGGTGGTGAGCGGCGGCTTCCACGAGAACGAGGACGTCGCGGTCACGATCGAGACGCCGCGCCGTCAGGGCCTGCGCCGGCACCACACGGGCACGCATCTGCTCCACGCCGGGCTTCGCCGCGTGCTCGGCACGCACGTGACGCAGGCCGGCTCGCTCGTGGCGCCCGACCATTTGCGCTTCGATTTCTCGCACGGGGCCTCGCTGAAGGACCGCGAGGTCGAGCAGATCGAGGAGCTCGTGAACGAGCAGGTCCAGGCCAACACGACGGTCACCAGCACCGAGATGGACCTCGACGAGGCGCTCCGAGCGGGCGCGATGGCGCTGTTCGGGGAGAAGTACGGCAACCGCGTGCGCGTGATCAAGATCGGTGATTTCTCGACCGAGCTCTGCGGCGGGACGCATCTGGAACGCACCGGCGACATCGGCCTCCTGAAGATCGCCGGCGAGGGCGCGGTCGCCTCCGGCGTCCGCCGCGTGGAAGCGGTCGCCGGACCTGCCGCGCTCGAGAGCGTGGCGCGCAAGGAAGCGGCCCTGCGCGAAGCGGCCGAGCTCCTGAAGATCGGCCCGCTGGAGGTGCCCCGGCGGCTGCAGAAGCTGCTCGACGACCAGCGCGCGCTCGAGAAGCAGCTCGCCGAGCTCGAGGGGCGGGTCGCCCGCTCGCGCGCCGAGGATCTCGTCAAGGCGGCGCGCCAGATCAACGGGGTCGCGGTGATCGCGGGACGCATCGACGGGCTCGACGCGGACGGCCTGCGCGCGGTCGCCGACACCCTGCGGAATCGGCTGGGTTCCGGAATTGTCTGCGTCGGCAGCGTCGTCGACGGCAAGGTCAACCTGATCGCAGCGGTCACCAAGGACCTCACGTCGCGGTTCCAGGCGGGCAAGCTCATCCAGGAGGTCGCCAAAGCCGTGGGCGGGGGCGGCGGCGGCCGTCCGGACCTCGCCCAGGCGGGCGGGAAGGATCCTGCCAAGCTTGACGCGGCTTTAGAGCTCGCCTACGCGTTTGTAGCCCGCGCCTCCGCCTGACGGTCTCGGAGGGGCCCTGGGGTAGAATACTGGTTAATGCCCCTGGGCCGGATCCTGGTCGTCGATGACGAGGCGCCTGTTCGCGAGGTGCTGACGGAGTATTTCTCGACGGAGGGTTATGCCGTCGAGGCGGCCGGCAACGGCCTCGAGGCCCTCAGCGCGGTTCGCGGCGGCCGCGCCGACCTGGTTTTGCTCGACGTCCGGATGCCCGGCCTCGACGGGGTCCAGGTTCTCCGGAAGATCCGCGAGCTCGGCACCGACGTCCCGGTCATCATGGTGACCGCCAACGAGGACGTCGCCCTTGCCAAGGAAACCCTCAAGCTGGGCGCGTTCGACTACGTCGCCAAGCCGTTCGACTTCGACTATCTCGATCGAGCCGTCGCGGCGGGCCTTGCCCGTGTCAGCAACAAGGGCAGCCAGGTCGAGAAGGAAGATCCGTGGAAGCGTCTGGCCCGCGCCGTGTTCGGCGCGACCCGCACGATGCAACCGGCCGCGCGGACGTCCACGGGCGAACGGATCGAGACGGCCGCGCTCGCCGCGGCCCGCCACACCGCCGCCGGCCGCGCCGCGGTCGCTGCCGAGCACCTCGCCGAGATGCAGCTGCTCCTCGACGTCGCCGCCGAGTTCGGTGATCTCCCGGCTGAAGACCGGGCGCTCGTGGAGTCAGCGCTTGAAGCGGCGCGCCGGTCACTCCCGGTCTCCGGTTGACCGCCGGCGCCGGGCGCATCGCCGCCCGGACGTCGAGCCGCATCTCAGGATTCTCCATACCGTCGCGGAGGCCGTCAGCCGCACGCTCGACGTCGAAGAAGTCCTGCGCACCGCAGTCGACGCGCTCACTCGCGTCACCGGCCACGAGATCTCGAGCCTTCACCTCCTGTCCGAAGACGGAAAGACGCTCGAGCTTCGCGGCGAGCGCGGGATGTCGGCGCGCCTACGCGAGGTGAACCGCGCCTTGCCCATCGGCGCCGGGCTCATCGGCCGCGTCGCGCTCACCGGCAAGACCGTGCGCCTGGACCGGAACTATGAAGACCCCAACGTGCTGCCGAGCGCCAAGGCCGCCGTCCGCCGCGAACAGATCCTGGGCTTCGTGTGCGTGCCGATCCACAGCCGGGGTCGGATCCTCGGCACCCTGTCGATCGGCCGCAAGACGCTCGAGCCGTTCGACAAGCCGGAGCTGGCGCTGGTCGAGGCGGCCGCCGACCAGATCGGCCTGGCCCTCGACAACGCGCGGCTCTACTCGGAGTCGCTCCGCCAGCTCGACGAGCTCAAGCGCGCGCACGCCCAGCTGATCCACGCGGAGAAGATGAAGGCGGTCGGCGAGCTCGCCTCCGGCGTCGCCCACGAGATCAACAATCCGCTGACGACGATCCTGGGGCAGACGCATCTTTTGCTCACGCATCCGGAGACGACCTCGCACGTGCGCGATCGGCTCGGCATCGTGGCCGAGGAAGCCGGGCGCGCCGCGCGCATCGTGCAAAACCTCCTCTTGTTCGCGCGCCACTACACGCCCGAGCGCCGTCCGTGCTCGGTCGCCGATCAGGCGCGCCGGGTGCTCGAGCTGAAGGGTTACCAGCTCCAGCAGGACAACGTCCGCGTCGTCACCGACTTCGCCGCGTGCCCGTTCGTGTGGGCGGACGAGAACCAGCTGCAGGTCGTGCTGCTGAACCTGGTCCAGAACGCCCACCAGGCGATGGCCAAGCATCCGGCGCAGCGGGTCCTCACCGTGCGCGTGTGGCCGGCCGACGGCCACGCCTGCGTCGAGGTGCGGGATACGGGGCCGGGGATCCCGGACGACGCGCTGTCGCGGATCTTCGATCCGTTCTTCACGACCAAGCCGCCGGGCGAGGGCAGTGGGCTCGGGCTGTCGGTCTCGTACGGGATCGTCACCGAGCTCGGCGGAATCTTGAGAGCCCAGAACTGCGACGACGGCGGCGCCTCGTTCGTCGTCGAGCTGCCGCTCGGGGAGCCCGCGGCCTGACCCTCCGCCCGCTCGCGGCTCTGCTGGTGATCGTGCTCGCCACCGGCTGCGCCGGGGTCGGCGGGCCCGTGCCGGGCGCTCCGGCCCACCACCGCGAGAAAGGGTTCGCGAACGTGAACGCGTCGTACGAGCCCGCGAGTGCCTGGACCCGGTTCAGCTTCTTCGTCACGCGCATCTTCTCCGCCACGTTTTCGCCGCGCAGCGCGAGCTTCCCGCAGGTCGCCAGCGATCTGCCGGCGATTCTCGACAATCGCGGCGCCGAGACCGTGACGTGGGTGGGCCACGCGACCTTGCTGGTCCAGCTCGAGGGCGTGAACATCCTCACCGATCCCAACTGGTCGCTGCGCGCGAGCCCGGTGTCGTTTGCCGGCCCCAAGCGCGTGGCGCCGCCGGGCCTCCGATTCGAGGATCTGCCGCCGATCCACATCGTCGTGATCTCGCACGATCACTACGACCATCTGGACGTCGCCACCGTCAAGCGCCTGGCCGCCGAGCATCGCCCGAAATTCCTGGTCCCGCTGCGGCTCAAGCCGTGGTTCGCGGACATCGGCATCACCGACGTCGAAGAGCTCGACTGGTGGGACCATCGCGTGCTGAAGGGGCTGACGTTCACGTGCGTGCCGGCCCAGCACTTCTCGGGACGGACGCTCTGGGATCGAAATCGCCGCCTGTGGGGCGGCTGGGTCGTCGCCGGCAAGACCAAGAAGCTCTACTTCGCGGGCGACACCGCCTACTTCGACGGGTTCAAGGAGATCGCGGCGCGCCTGGGCCCGTTCAACGTCGCGGCGATGCCGATCGGGGCCTACGTGCCGGCGATCATCATGCGAGCCAGCCACACGACGCCCGAGGAGGCCTTGCAGGCCTTCGCCGACGTGCGCGGCCAGCACTTCGTGCCCATCCACTGGGGCACGTTCGACCTCGCCGAGGAGCCGCTCGACGAACCTCCCAAGCGGCTCGTCGCCGAAGCCCACCGCCTGCGCCTCGCGCTCGACCGCATCTGGGTGCTCCGGCACGGCCAGACGCGGCTCTGGTGAGCGGGCCGCGCATCAGAGCGCCTCGAGCTGGAGCCCCTTGAGGTAGCGCGTCTCCGGGACCGTCAAGAGCACGGGATGATCGCGCGCCTGGCCGAGGCGGTCGACGACACGGAGCCGGACGCCGGC
>DATEMW010000152.1:0-16096 GCA_035275385.1 Candidatus Methylomirabilota bacterium
CGGGCGCGGGCGCTCACCTGATCGGTGCGCGCGAAGACGTCGTACGTCGGCGCGATGTCGAGCAGTACCAGCCGCGTCAGGAGCGCCGGATGGTCGAGGGCGAAGCGATGCGCGACGCGGGCGCCGCGATCGTGGCCGACCAGCACGACCGGCCCGATGCCGAGCGCCTGGATCACGTCGGCGATGTCGGCCGCCATCGAGCGCTTGTCGTAGCCGCGGATCGGCCGGTCGGAGTCGCCGTAGCCCCTGAGGTCGGGCGCCACCACGGTGAAGCGCTCGGCGAGCGCCGGCATCACCTTGCGCCACATGTGGCCCGTCTGCGGATAGCCGTGCAGCAGGACCATCCCCGGTCCCTGCCCGAGCCGGCGGTAGTGGATCCGAATCTTGTCGCGAACACTGACCACGTCGCGGATCATCGGCGATAGTCCTCCGCTCGGTCGCGCGGCTCGAACCCGAGAACGGCGCGGGCGTGCTCGAGGTCGCGGTACCCCCATTTGTTGTCGGACACGGCGTAGAAGATGTCGAACTTGAGCTCGGGCGGTGCGGTGATGCAGAGCTCGAGCATCCGCACGACATCGCGCTGGCTGCAGAACACCGAGAACTCGCGGGACGACGACGGGCGGTCTTCGGCCCGCACGCGCCCGATGCGCACGCAGATCGCCGACAGGCCGTGCGCGTCGGCGTAGTGGCGCGCGATCGCCTCGCCCCAGATCTTGCTGGCGCCATAGAGGCCCGCGGGGCGCAGCGGCATCTCGTGCGTCATCGTCTTCCACGACCCGGCATCGTCGTAGCGGCCCGCGACGAGCGCGCTGTACGGCGGATCGCGCTCCCACGCGCTCACCGTCGCGCCGCTCGACGCGTAGACGACGCGGCTGACGCCGCCCCGGCGCGCCGCTTCGAAGACATTGTAGGTACCGACGACGTTGGCCTGCAGGAGCTCCTCGAAGACCTCGCTGGTTCCGGTGCGCGCCGCAAGGTGCACGACCGTGTCGACGCCCTTGAAGGCCGGCGCGATCGCCTCGAGATCGGCGATGTCCGCCTCGTGGCACCGCACGCCGGGAATCGGCCGGCGGTTGAGGGCGGAGAGCTCGTACTTGCCCTCGAGATGGCGCCGCAGCGCGCCGCCGATGAGCCCGCTCATCCCGGTCACCAGGACCCGGCGCGGCGCCATGACGAGGCGCTAGACGATCGAGGCGTGAACGAGGTTGCTGACGCGATCGAGTCGCGCCGAATGCCACGGATCGGGCACCCGGCT
This sequence comes from Candidatus Methylomirabilota bacterium, assembly GCA_035275385.1. GTDB lineage: Bacteria > Methylomirabilota > Methylomirabilia > Rokubacteriales > CSP1-6 > AR31. The sequence goes on from DATEMW010000152.1 coordinate 1,256, forward strand.
GTTGGTCAGGTACGCGAACGACACGCCCGAGTCCGGATCGGCCCAGCAGTACGACGAGCCGACGCCGCCGTGGCCGAACGTGCGCGGCGAGGCCAGCGAGCCGAGCCCGCGAATCGTCTCGGTCGTGCCGCGCACGTGCGGGCCGAGCCCGCGATGCATGGCCATTCCCATATAGCCGTCGACGCGATCGCCCGTGTAGTTGCGCGTCACGTACGCGATCGTGCGCGGCGAGAGCAGGCGCGTGCCGCCGAGCTGTCCGCCCTGCAAGAGCATCTGATAGAACGCCGCCATCGCCCGCGCCGTCGCATAGCCGCCGCCGCCCGGCGAGCCGGCGCGCCGGGCTTCCGGCGAATTCTGCTCGGTCAACCGGACCTGGCGTCCGCCATCCTGAGACGGCTCGTGCATGTCGACCGCCCGGCCGTGCGCGCGGTCGGGCAGTCCGACGTAGAGCTCGTCGCCGAGTCCGAGCGGCTCGGCGATGTTCTCGCGGATGAACGCCCGATAGTCGGTCTTGGTGAGCGCCTCGATCAGGGCCGCAGCAACCCAGTGGGCGGCGCCGCGGTGATAGAAGACGCGCGAGCCCGGCGTCCACTCGAGCGTGAAGCCGCACACCGCGCGTCGCAGGAGCTCGTGATCCTCCCACGCGGCCTTCGGCACCTCGGCGTTCGGAAACCCGCCCTGGTGCGAGAGCAGCTGGATGACGGTGATGTCACCCTTGCCGTTGGCCTCGAACCCCGGCACGTGATCGGCGACCTTGTCGGTGAACGCGAGCGCGCCGCGCTCGACCAGGAGCCAGACGGCGCACGCGGTGATGACCTTGGTGTTCGAGAACAGCAGCCACACGGTCTCGTCGCGCGCGGCGACTCGCTGCGGCTCGAGCTGCGCGTCTCCGAGCGTCCACGTGAGGCCGAGCTTGCCGTGCCTCGCGACCGCGATCTGGGCCGCGGGGTAGCGGCCCTCCGCGATGTGCGCCGTGATCAGCTCGCGCAGACGGCTGAGCGGCCTTGCGTCTAGACCGATCGCTTCTATCTTGGAGAGCTCTAGCGGGAATGTCATGGGCGCAACTCTAGCATGTTCACTTGTCGCGTTGCGGCGGCGGCCAGCGGGCAGGTTAGGGGGCGGGGTCACGCGACCACGCGGCACGCGTTCGCTGCCCCTTCGCGGCTGGGCTCCATCCCGGCGCCGTGCATCCGCCGCGCGCTTGGAGGGAACGAGTCGCTTTGACCCCGCCCCCTAACCCGCCCGCTAGCCGCCGGTTAACGTCTACTGCAGTCCTGCGCACCTACTTCAGTCCGCTGCGCTTACTTCACTACTGCTGCGTTTCGCGTCAGTCCTGCTGCGCTTACGTCACTTTTGCCGCGGTTACTGCAATCCTGCTGCGTTTAGCGCAGTCGGCTGCGCGTACTTCAGTGCTGCTACGCGGCGGCGAACGCTGCTTCAGTCTTGCGGTGCGCCGGTTGCTGTTGCGTCAGTCGTGGCGGGGGCCGGCGGCTGTCGCTTCTGTGCTGTCGCGCTCGTGGTCGCGGAGCCACGCGGCGGATTGCGATTTCAGGCTGGCGCGCTCGGACTGGGTCAGGCCGGCGGGGTCGAAGCGGTAGCGGTTGTGCAGGCTGAGGATCGGAGCGAGGTCGTTCGCCTGGATTCGCTCGATCCAGTGCGAGGGTGGTTCGTCGTCGCGGCGGGCGAGACCGGCGGCGTGGAGGCGTTCGGTGATCAGGTAGAACTCGGAGTCCTGGCCGGGGCGGGCGATCGCGACCGGGACGCGCGAGATCGCCTTGTCGCGGCCGACGCGGCGGCGGGAATAGAGACGCCAGACCAGCAGCAGGACGAGCGGGATCAGGAGCCACGCGACGTGCCGGCCGATGCCGGTCTCGTCCTCACTCCAGCGCCAGCGCGAGAAGAGAAACGTCACGAACGACCAGAGGTCGCGCACCGGCTCGAAGAACGAAGCGTCGTGCTGCTCGCTGTCGGCCCAGACGGGCGGCGTGGTGTCCACGTCGCGCCACGCGCCGTCGACGTAGGCGAGCGTCCACGAGTGCGCGTGGCGCGCCCGGACGATATACCGCTGCTCGAGTCGGCTCCACTCCTGGACGGAGTAGCCGACCGCGTAGCGCGCCGGCACGCCCGCGGCCCGAAGGAGCAGGGTCGTCGCGGTGGCAAAGTACTCGCAGTGCCCGGCTCGCGAGTTCAGGAGGAACTCTTCGAGCGCCGATTCTCTGCGCGGCCGCTCGCCGCGCCAGGTCGAGTAGCGGAAATTTCGCCGGAAGTACGCCGCGACCGCTTCGACCTTCTCGGTCGGCGAGGCGCCCGCGAGGCCCAGCTCCGCCGTGATGCGGTCGACCACCGCCGCTTCACGCGGCGGGACGTGCAGGTCGGTGTCGACGGGCGGGCCGTCGAGCGGGTTGTCGGACGCGAACTGCGTCGTGTACGTCACGAGGCCGAGTCCTTCCTCGACCCTCACGGCGCCGAGCCGATTGCGCTGCACACCGACGACCGCGAGGCGGTCGATCTGGAAGGCGCCGCCCGGCAGCGACAGGATGCCGCGGCCGCGGTTGAGGTACGCCGAGACCGTGACGTGCTGAGCCGGGTTCCGGGCCGCCGCGAACTTCCACGTCTCACCGTCGGCCTCGGGCTGGACCGCGCTGAACAGCGCGCCCGAGGCGAGCCACGCCGGCGAATTGTAGACGTCGTAGCTGGCCTCGCGCAGCAAGAACGGCAGGCGCAGGCCGGCGCTGTGATCGACGCGCAGCACCGTGCGGTCCGAGAGCTTCAGGCGTCCGAGCTGGCCGATGGCGGTGGTGACCCGGAACGGATCGGCGTCGCCGCGGACCATGCTGAAGATGTAGTCGAACACCGTCTGCTCGACCACCTGCTGGGCGCGATGGACCGCGACGTGGCCGGCGTAGCCGGCGAGCGCCGCCAGGCCGAGCATCGGAATCCACCAGAGGGGCGAGAACCGTCGCGAGCGCCACGGCCAGAGGGCCCAGCCGGCCAGCACGCAGAGCCCCGCGTAGAACTCGAGGGTGCGCCGGTTCGCCGCGCTGGACGCGAGGATGCACAGTGCGAAATAGAGATAGCCGAGGTCGACCGAGCCAGGCCGAGTCTCGGGCGCGCGCGCGGCCTGCCGACGGAGCGCCCAGAAGAACGCGGTGAGCGGGACCTTCCCTGACGTGCTATAGAGCTGGCTCGCGATCAAGGGGAAGAGCAGCACCGGGAGCCACTGGAACAAGAGCGTCATCGCGCGCGGCCCGTCGACCGTGCGTGCCGTGCCGGTGGTCGAGAAGAGATAGATCCCGCTGACGACGATCAGCAAGGTGCAGAGGTCCGTCAGCCGATGGAAATCGGTGGCCGAGAGCTCGAGCCGCCACGTCAGCGCGCGCGCCGCCTCGACCAGTACCGCCAGCGGCACCGCCAGCAAGAGAAAGCCGGTCTGCCACCCCCAGAAAACGACCGCGGCGCCCAGCAGCATCGGCGGCACGGTCACAGGCACGCGAGCCCCTCGGCGATCCGGCCCACCTCGAGCCCGTGGACGTAGGCGGGCAGCCGGTCCACGGTGCCGCGCGCGCCGACGACCAGCACGCGCGTGGGCGTCCCGAGCGCCTCCAGCTGCCGCACCAGCTCCTGACGCGCGTCGTCCCAGCCGAGCAGCACGCACACGCAGCCGCTCAGCGAATCGAGGCGATCGATCACCGCGTGCTGCAGCGAGCGAAACGGCTTGTCGCGACACGGCTCGACGCACGCCAGAATTTCCAGGAGCTGCTCGGTGTGGGCCAGACCGCGGCCCGCCGTGAAACAGTAGGCCTCCGGACCGACGAACATGAGGTCGAGCAGCGACTCCTGCGTCTGCATCGAGACCGCTACCGACGCGGCGACCGAGACCGCTTCCTCGAAAACCGGGTCGCCCAGGTGGCTCGTGAAGGTGTCCAGGATCAACGCGTGGCGCACGAAGAACTCGTCGAGGTATTCCTTGACGACCGGGCGGCCGACGCGGGCCCAGCTCTTCCAGTGAATGCGGCGCATCGGGTCGCCGGCGCGATAGTCGCGCAGCGAGACGAACTCCTCCGAGTCGCCCACTGTCGACGCCAGCGCCACGCCGCCCGGCTGATACTTCCGCGTGCCGGCCAGCCGGATCTCGGCCATCGGGTACCGCTTCGGCAGGACCAGCAGCGACTGCGGGAGCGCGATCGATTTGAGCGCGTGGACCAGCCCGAGCGGATCGGGGCGCGCGATGGTCACGCCCTGAAAGCGGAGATGGCCGCGTCGGAGCGGCGTGATCTCGAGTGTCACCTCGGTCTCGCCGGCTGCCGCGAGCGGCGGCAGCGGCCGCGGGGCGATCACGGCGCCGCGCCTCTGCGAGACGAGCCACGCCCAGCGCGGATAGCCGACCTGCCGGTCGAACCAGTTCCGCCGTTCCTCGCCAGGTTCGCGCGCCGTCACGAACTCCTCGAACGACGGGCGCGGATCGGTGAGCTCCTCCAGCAGCACGAGACCTTCCTGTCGCCAGCCGGAGAGATTCGTGATGGCCAGGCGATAGGTCACCGGCACACCGGCCGAGGCGAATCGCGGCAGGATTCGCCGGGCCGTGAACCGGCCGCGAAACACGACGCTGCAGACGGCCGACAGCACCACGAATGCCAGCACGAGGGTGAAAACCTGGTAGCCGACGGTGCGATTGGTGTCTAGGCCGATCACGATCGCCGCGCCGACCACGCCGAGCGCCAGTGAGCCGGCGCGCGTGAAGCGCCGATCGAGCCGGTACTGGAACGCCGAAAAGGAGCTGAACCAGCGGTAGAGCAGCCGCTTCATGAGTGAGGGCGGCCGCTACGCCGGCATCGGGACTTTGGCGAGAATCTCCTCGACGAGGCCGGCGCTCGTCACGCCGGCGAAGCGCGCCTGGGGCTCGATCACCACGCGATGCGCGATCACCGGCACGGCCATCTCGCGCACGTCCTCGGGCAGCACGAACTCGCGCCCCTCGGACAGCGCGAGCGCCTGCGCGGCCTTCATCAGCGCGAGCGAGGCGCGCGGGCTGGCGCCGAGCTGGATTCCGTTCGCCGCGCGCGTGGCGCGCACGACGTCGACGGCATAGCGCTTGAGCTCGTCGCTCATGCGCACGGAGGCGGCGCGGCGGCGAACCATCAGCATGTCGTCGATCGACACGCACGGCGTCAAGGCGTCGATCGGATGGCGCTGCGCCTGGGCCGAGAGGATCGCGACCTCGTCCTCCGGCGCCACGTAGCCGAGGCTCAGCTGGACGGCGAACCGGTCCATCTGCGCCTCGGGCAAAGGATACGTGCCGCGGAACTCGACCGGATTCTGCGTGGCGATCACGAAGAACAGCTCGGCCAGCTGGTACGACGTGCCCTCGACCGACACCTGGCCCTCCGCCATCGCCTCCAGCAGCGCCGATTGCGTACGGGGCGACGCGCGGTTGATCTCGTCGGCCAGCAGCACGTTGGTGAACACCGGCCCCTCGTGGAAGTGAAAGGCGTGGTCGCGCTGATCGAACACGGACACCCCGAGGATGTCCGACGGCAAGAGATCAGGCGTGAACTGGATGCGCTTGAAGCGCCCGCCGATCGAGCGCGCGAGCGCCTTGGCCAGGGTGGTCTTGCCCGTGCCCGGATAGTCCTCGAGCAGCACGTGACCGCCGCTGGCGAACGCCGCGAGCAGGCGCCGGATCGAGCTCGATTGGCCGCGCATCACGGTTTCGACGTTCTGCGCGAGCTTCTGGAAGACGTCGGTCGGCTGGAGGCTCATGCCCCAACTCAGCGCTTCCGCCTGAGTCCTTCGATCACGTCGAGCACGCGCAGGATCTCGCTGCCGTCGCGGACCATCTCGCGGTCGCCGGCCTGGCCCCACCGGAGCACGCCGTCGCGGTCGACGACGAACGTCGACCGATACGCGACGTTGCGATCGGCGTCGAGCACGCCGTAGGCGCGGATGGCGGTGCGGTGCACGTCGCTCAGCAGCGGGAACGGGAAATCGCGCGCCTTCATGAAGGCCGCGTGACAGAACGGGCTGTCGCCGCTGATGCCCACGACGGCGGCGCCGCGCCTTGTGATCTCCTCGGCGACCCGGCCCAGGTCGCTGAGCTCCGGAGTTCAGATGCCGCCAAAGTCATAACAGTAGAAGACCAGGACGACGTCCTTGCCCTTGAAGTCGGCCAGAGAGGTCTCGCCGCCCGCGGTGGACGGCAGCTTGAAGCTCGGCGCCGGCTGACCGAAGCGGAGATCGGTCATGAGGGATTCAGGACCCGCTCGACGCTGACGCGACTGGCCACGCGACGCCTCATGGGGTGTAACTCCGGTATACCACGGTCGATGCCGAGGTCGGAAAGGCCCGTGTCGACGGTGCGAGCGCTACGCGGCTACCAGATCCGGTAGCCGCCGCCGCGGCCGGCGCCAACCTCTCGCGGCTCAGATTTCTTGCGTGGCCTGGAGAGCGCGATTGTTAGCGTGTCTCGCCGCAAACATTTCTCTCGAGGGGGAGAGCGATGGACGATCCCGGCGAACGATGGATCGAGTTCACCACCCAAGACGGCCGCACCAGCCGCATGCGAGTCGAACAGATCGACACCGTGATGCGCGCCGAGGGCGGCGACGCGGGCGTGATCCACACGAGCCTGGGCGAGCTCATCCGCGTGCTCAACGTCACGCACGTCCTCAAGCAGTGGAAGCACCGCCTCCTCTTCATCGTCTCCCGACAGGCGCTCAGCTATCACGGATATCTGCAGCGCGCGTTCAGCGACGTCGACTGGGCCGAGGTGATCCTCGATCGGCGCCACAACGAGCGCCGGCAGCAGACCTCGCCGTGGATGGTCGACCGGCGCGGACACGGCCGACGCGCGCGCCCCGACGTGGACGCGCGCGTGCGCGCGTTCGGCTGGGCGATCGTGCGGGTGACCCGGATCTAGGAGAGCCCGGACCAGAGCGCTCCGAGGCGCGACAGCGCCTCGGGAGACAGCGGCCCGCGATTCACCGCGGCCGCCGCGGCCTCGAGATGCTCCAGGCTCGAGTAGCCGACCAGGACCGTCGAAACCGCGTCGGCGCTCACCGCCAGACGAATCGACGCTTCGATCAGGTTGTCGACATGCCCCTCGCGCACGAGCGCGGCCAGCCGCTGGGCGCGCGCCACGTCCGTCCCGTAGTCGGGCGCGGTCGCGATCGGATCCACCGTGGGCACCGCCACCGGATGCCGCGCCTCGACCCCGCTCAAGGCGCCCGCCGCCAGCACCCGGATGACGATGACGCCCATGCGCTTCGCGCGCGTGCGATCGAGGAGACGATCGAAGTCTTGAGCGGGGAACCCCGCGGGCACCGCGACGCCGGCGCTCGGGTTCAGCAAGTTGTAGCAGACCTGCGCGGTGTCGATCGCGCCCGAGTCGATCGCCTGGTGCAGCGCGCGCGTCTCGCCGAGCGCCGTGATCCCGCAGAATCCGACCTTCCCCTGCTGGCGAAGCTTCTGGACCGCGGGCACCACTTCGTTCAGCACGTCGCCGAGGCTCAGCGCGCCGCGGCCGCGCGCGGACTCGATCCGGTTGTGGAGCTGGAACAGGTCCACGCGCTCCAAGGCCAGGCGCTTGAGGCTCTGGTCGAGCGAGCGGGCGACCGCCCCGGGGATGTCGTGGAGATCCTGAGGATCGAGACGGAACTTCGTCCCGACCTGCACGCGCGCCTTCAAGGCCTTGAGGACCTGGCCGAGATTCTTCTCGGACTCGCCGTCGCCGTAGGACGGCGCGGTGTCGAAGTAGTTGATGCCGAGCTCCATCGCCCGGGCGACCGCGCGCTCCCGCTCCGCCGGCGTGCCACGGATGATCAGCCCACCGACGTTGCCGCAGCCGAATCCGAGCGTCGACACCGTGAGACCCGTCTTGCCGAGATTCCGAGCTTGCATGCGTGCGCCTCCTGTCTGGGACGCCGGCACTATTCGCGACGCCCTTGCGATTGTCAAGTCGCCGCCGGCGCGGTGCCGCGCCGGTTGTCGCGACTGCCCGTCGCGACGCTCGCGGTCTTCGGGTACAGTCGTGCTGGACGCCGAACGCGTCGGGAGGTCTTCATGGCTCAGCCATACGTCGCCGAGAACAACGAGCAACGCGCGCGCCTGCGCGCCCTGGTGGAGCGCGCGAGCGATGCCGACCTGGCGCGACGGCTCGAGGCCGGCTGGACGGTGGGCGGCATCCTCGCCCACCTGGCCTTCTGGGATCAGCGCACCCTGGTGTTGATCGAACGCTGGGAGAAGGATGGGCCGCACACGCCCCCGCGGGGGATCGAGGAGAAGGACGTCGACTGGATCAACGACTCGGCCAAGGCGCTCTGCCTCGCCCTACCCCCACGCGCGGCCGCGCGCTTAGCGGTGGCGACGGCGGAAGCCGTGGATCGGCGCGTGGAGGCGTTGTCGAGCGAGCTCGTTGCGGCGAACGAGGCGGCGGGCAAGCCGCTCAACCCGCTTCGCGCCGAGCATCGCCGCGTTCATCTGGACGAGATCGAGCACGCGTTGGGTCCGAGCCGGGCGCGCTGACCGGCGGCACCGGCGGCGTGGTGGGGCGGTCAGAACCTGACGGAGATTCCGTACAGGACGTCGTGCCCGGTGAGCTCGCTCTCACCGCGGTCGTGTGAGAAATTCTCGCGACCGAACTGCAGGAAGCGGTAGCCGCCGTAGAGCTCCGTGCTTCGCGACAGTCGCCACGAGAGCCCCGCGCCCCAGCTGAGGCCGAGCGCCATCGGCCCGTCGCCTCTGGCGCCCGCGGTTCCCGGCCGCGACACGCCTTCGACGCCGGGCAACAACAGGGTCGGGCCGAACGAGAGATAGGGCTCCAGCGGCCCGAGCGCAGACGACCCTGACGACCGCGGCCACCGAAGGGTGAGGTCCAACGAGACGGCCGTTCCGAGCAGGTCCGAATCGAGCAGCCGATACTGCCCCCCGCTCAACACGGGATCTTCGGTCCCGATCACCGGCCGCGCCCCGAGCGCCGACACACGGAACCGCTGGGTGTCGACGCCGAACGAGAACGGCTGAGAGCCGTCGAGCCAGCGCTCGAGGTCCGGGCTTTGCGCCCTGCGCTCGAGGTCCGGGCCTTCCGCCCTGCCCGCTTCGGGGCTCACCGCGAGGACGATCGAGGCCAGAACCAGCAGCACGAACCAGCGTTTGAATCTCATCACAGCGACCCAATCCTACCAGGCTGCCGCCGGGTGCGCGAGCCGTGGGCGGCCGGCGGCTCCGGGAATCCCAGAGCCGCCTCGACCCGTTTCAGGCGCGCTTTTCGAACACCAGTGGCTGGTCCCGATCACCGCGGCCCTCCCGGAAGAGCTCGGGCGCGTTCGGCAGCTCGTAGTAGATCTCGAGGTAGTTGCCGTCGGGGTCGTGGAAGTAGATGCTCTTCTGGCTCACGTGGTCGATGGCGCGCACGATCGGAATGCCGTGCTCCTGAAGGGTGAAGTAGGCATCCGCCAGCGCCGCCTCGCTCCTCACGTGGAAGGCGACGTGATGCACGCCGACCCCGCCCGCCACCTGGCGCGGCGCCGTCTCGGGGTTCTGAACCGGGAACAGGTCCACGGTGTGCCCCTGTCCCTCGAGCGCCATGAAGACGCCCCCGTGCTCGGGGTCCTCTTCGACGACCTTGAGCCCGAGGATCGTCGAATAGAAGGCCCGCGAGCGCTCCACGTCGCTCACGCGCAACAGCACATGACCGATCCCGTCGAGTCGAATCATGGTCGCCTCCTCTGGCTGCGGCCTTGGCCGGGAGTGTACCGCGAGCCCGGGTGCGACGGCTATCCGGGCCGAGACTCCCGGCGCATGACCCAGAGCGCGCCGGCTTGCAAGACCAGGGCGGCGGCGATCGCGGCGGCGAAGGCCTGAGCGATGCCGGCGCGCTCGATCGAGAGCGCCAGGACGAAGAAGAACCCGGCGAACGCGAACAGCCCGAGCAACAACCCGCGCAGCACACGGATCGCGGGTCCCGGCCCGTCGAGGTGGTGCGCGAATCCCGCGAGGATGGCGCCGTAGAGCGGGTACGTCGCCAGAAGTCCCGTCAGCGAAGGCCCGAGCGCCGTGGCGAGCCCGGTCAGCAGCAGCACGATCGCCGTCGTCACGACGAGCCGCGCCGGAATGTCCCACGAGGGCGGCGCGACGGGACGCGCGCCGGATGAGTCTCTCGGCATGAGACAGAGCGCCGCGGCGAGCGTGGTGATGACGAGCGCCAGCAGCGGTATGGACCCGACAGTCGTCAGCTGCAGGACGATCGTCGCCGCCGCGAAGCCCACGCTGCCGCCGGCCAGCGCCGTCGCCCAGTGGCGACCGCGCGCCAGCCGCCCGTAGACGACGCAGAACACCGCTTGCGCGGCGGCGCCGGTCATCGAGCCGATCGCCGCCGCCGCCGCGAACGCGAGGCCGTGATCGAGTGCGAGGAAGAACGCGACGGGACCGGAAGTCAGCGGAAAGCCGACCAGCCAGCCGCTGACGCCGGGGCCCCAGCGGCGGCCGGCCATACTGACGGCGCCGATCAGGGTCGGAGTGAGCACGAGCTTCAGCGCCAGACCGTCCACGGGTGCCGAGCGTATCGCGATCTAGATGAAATCGCCTCCGGGCGAGGACTTCGCCGCGGGCACCGTGAAATAGAACGTGGCGCCGCGGCCTTCTTCCGACTCGCAGCCCACCTGCCCGCCGAGCTGCTCGACGATGAGCCGGACCAGGTACAGGCCGAGCCCCGTGCCGTCGGTCTCGAGCGAGGCCACGTTGTCCGCGCGGTAGAACTTCTCGAACAAGTGCCGCTGGCTCTCCTTCGGAATGCCGATGCCGGTGTCCTGGATCTGCCAGCGCACGAGGTCGTGCTCGCGCGTCAAACGCACCCCGATCTCGCCGCCGCTCGGCGAGTACTTGATCGCGTTGGAGGCGAGGTTCAGCACGACCTGGCGCAGGAGCTGGGGGTCAGCGAACACGTCCAGCGTGTCGGCGCACGCCGCCATGCCGAGCCGATGACCCTTCTCGTCGAGCTGGAGCTTGAGGTCGTCGAGGACGGTCCGCGTCAGCTCCACCAGATCGACGAGCTGCGGCGTCGTCTTCAGCCGACCGCTCTCGAGCCGCGAGATGTCGAGCAGGTCGTTGACGAGCTGGATGAGGCGCTGGGAGGCGCCGAGCGCGTCCTTCATATAGCTGGCCGCGGTCTGCGGCACGTCGCTCTCCTGCATCGCCAGCTCAAGCATCCATTTGATGCCGGACAAGGGGGTGCGGAGCTGATGAGTGGCGAAGGAGACGAAGTCACTCTTCATCTGCGCGATCTCGCGCTCCTGCGTCACGTCGTGCAGGGTGATCGTGAGACCCGTCGTCCGGCCGGCCGCGTCGCGCGTGGCCCGCGCCTCCCAGTGCAGGATGCGGCTCAAGTTCGGGACGTCGAGGTCGCCGCTGGCGCCTTCGGCCGCGGTCACACCGAGGCCGCCGGCACACGCGAGCAGGAGCGTGTCGGTCGAGTGCGCCGAGCATTCACGCCGCAGCACGCTGCCGAGGTCGGTGCCGACCATCGAGCGCCCGCCGAGCAGCTCGCCGGCGTGATGGTTCGCGGCCTCCACGCGGCCGTCCGGGCCCACGAACAGGACGCCGTCCGAAGTCGACTCGAGGATCTGCGTCAGCTGAACGCGCTGCGTCTGCGACTCGGCGTAAAGACTCGCGTTCTGGAGCGCGATCGCCGCCTGGTCGGCGAAGGCCTGGAGCAGTACCACGTCGTCCCGCGTGAACTCGCGCGGGGAGCCGTGCCCGAGCGACAGCACGCCGATCGTACGCGCGTTGACGGCAACCGGGACGCACAGCACGGCGCGGTCGCCGGTCGTCCTGAGGCGGGTGCGCTGCTCGTCGGGCACCACCAGACCGGGCTCGATGAGGATGTCGCTGGTCCAGACGGGCCGGCCTTCGCTGACCGCGCGCCCGGCCATCGACACACCGGGGGCAAGCTTGTCTCCGAGCTTGAAGCCCTGGCGGGCTCGGCCGCTGATGCCGACGGCGACCAGCGAACCGTCGGGCTCGCCGAGCCAGAGCACCGACGACTGCACCCCGAACAAGGTCAGGATCGGCTGAACGACCCGATCGGCCACCTGGCCCACATCGAGATCTTCGGTCAAGGTCCGCGCGACCCGCGCCAGCTCCTCGGCCTCGCGCTGCCGCCGCGCCACGTCGCGCGTGGCGTCCGCGACGCGCTCCTCGAGGTGCCTCTGCGACACGCCGAGCTCGGTCGCCATCTGGTTGAACTGCAGCGCGAGCTCGCCGATCTCATCCGACGTCTCGATCGGCACGCGATGATCGAGCTCGCCGCGGCCGAAGCGCTGCACGCCGAGGCGCAGCCGCTCGAGCGGCCGGGTGAGGCGCGCGCTCAGGACGTGAGCCGCGGCGGCGCTGATCAGCACGCCGGCCACGGTGAGACCGGCGAAGAACCAGAGCTTCCGGCCGACCGCCGCCGTCACGACGGCCCGTGGATGCTCGACGACCACGCCCCAGCCGACGTGATCGATGCGCAGCCCCGTCGCCATCGACTCGACGCCGCGCTCGTTGGCGTAGGTGCCGCTGACGCTGTCGGGCCGGTCCTGCTCGAGCAAGGTCCTGACGAACGGTCGCTCGATCAGAGACAGGCGCTTGAGCACGAGACTCACGTCGTCGGCCGCGATGAGCTGGCCGCGCCGGTCGACGATGTAGGCGCGGCCACCCTGCCCCGGGCGGACGTCCGCGGTCAAGGTCCAGAGCTCCTTGAGATTCAGAACGCCCACGACGAGCAAGCGGCTGCCTGGGGCACTGGACAGCGGCACCGCCAGTGTCGCCCAGGGCTCCGAGGTCTCGGTGGTCGTGACCGCGCCCCAGGTCACACCGCCCGCTTGGGGGATCCCATCGAGTGCGGGCGGCGCGTCGGTCGGCGCGCCCATCATCACTTCGCGCCGCGAGAGACGGTAGCGCCACGTCATCGGCGGCTCGAAGACGCCGATCTCCTCGAAGGCCCGCTCACGCGCGAGGAACCGCTGGGCCACGGTGGCCAGACCCTTCGGGTTGCCGTCGATGACCGCGGCGCGAAAGAGCTGCGCGACCGTGGTCAACCCTTCCTCCTTGTCGGCCAGGAAGAACTCGATCTGACCGCGCACGCTTCGCACGGCGACCAGCTGCAGCTCGGTGCGCGCCTCGTGCACGTCCCGCAGCGCGCTCGGCAGCCAGATCAGGTTCACGCCCACGACCGCGATGACGCTCGCGGCCGCCAGCAGGAGGAACAGCCGCCGGCGCAGGGTGCCCAGACGCGGACCGATGGTGGGGAGCATCGGCGATACGAAGCTACTCGACGATGCGCTCGGCTCGCTCGAGGAGGGTCAGCGGCGGCTTCAGGCCGATCGCCCGGGCCGTCACGAGATTGATCGAGAGCATGAGCTTGTCCGGGATCTGGATGGGAATCTCTGCCGGCGCCACGCCGGCGAGCACGCGGTCGACCACCCGCGCGGTTTGCTGGCCCATTTGCCGGTAGTTCGCGCCGTAGGAGACCAGCGCGCCGGCCGTGACCAGCGCGTCCTCGTGCGCCATCAGCGCGACGCGGTCCTCACGCGCGCGCTGGATCAGAAGGCCGATGTGCGCGCTCACCAGGCCGGACGGCACGTGGTAGATCGCGTCGAACGCGCCCTTCGGCAAGGCGCCGAGCTCCCGCACGATGTCGTCGCGGCTCGCGACGTCGCGGCGGATCAGCGTCATGCCGAGCTGCTCGGCGGTCTTCTGCGCGACGCTGAAGCTGATCTCGGCGATGCTTTCCTTGGCGACCAGACACAGCGCGCGCCGCGCACCGGGCGCAATCTCTTTCAGGATCTCGAGCCGCTTGCCGGAGAGCGGACCGGAATACACCGACAGGCCGGTGAGGTTGTTGCCCGACGAGGCGTAGCCCGCCACGAGCCCGGAGCGAACGGGATCGCCGACCCAGGTGAAGACGATCGGGATCGTCGAGGTCGCACCCTTCGCGGCCACCGTGTGCGATGTACCGACGGTGACGAGCACGTCGGGCTTCGCCGCGACGAGCGCTTGAGCCTGCGCCCGCACGTCGGCGCCTGTGCCCTTGGTGTCTTCGACCAGCAAGGTCAGGTTGCCGTTCTCGCGGTAGCCGAGCTGGCCGAGGCCCTCACGAAAGCCCGAGAGGACTTCGCCGAAGCTGAGCCCAGGCGTCAGCACCGCGACCTTGACCGTTCGAGCGGGCGGGGCCGCGTGGAGCGCGGCAGCGAGTAGCATCACGAGCGCGACGAGGCACGGAAGCGCCGTCTTCCAGGGATGTGGCCGCATGAGTCCCTCCCCTCGAAAATCGACTCTATAGGTGCAAGAGTCGAGCCACGCGGAAGCGGCGCCGCGCGCCGTACTGGAAAGCTCAGATTTTCTGCTACGAAAGCCGCGTCACGCGGGCGCGACGGCCCGCGCGTGAACGCCACGGCGTGACAGGAATGCCGGAGGCACGCCAGGACTGGCGAAGATTTCGGCGCGGCTCAGCGCGTCGTGACGCGCAGACTGAAGCGCCGGCCCTGGTCGCTCAGCTCGACGCCGTCCTCGCGGATCTCTTCGACGCGCAGCCGCCCGTCGATCGAGTCGCCCTCGCGGTAGCGCCGCCCGTTGATGAAGACCATGCGCTCGGCGGGCGCGTCGGCATAGATCAGTGCCTCGAGCTTGAGACTTCCCGCCTCCGGCGACGTTGCCGCGACGGACGGTGCGGGCGCCGGCGACGTCTGAATGCTCGGCGTTCCCGATCGCGGGGGCGTTGGCGGCGCCGGCGGTGGCGCGGGCACCGCGGTGCGCGCGCTCGGCGTCGGTGCCGAGGCGCGTGAGCTGGGCGCGGACGCCGCAGCGCGA
>DATEMW010000153.1:0-8383 GCA_035275385.1 Candidatus Methylomirabilota bacterium
CGCTTCGCGCTGCGGGCGGGACGAGGGGGGCCCACTTCGCCGTCCGCGGGAGTCCGCCCCGCGACGCCACCCGTCCGGTCCCGCTCGCGGCATCGATGAATGCGCTTCGCGATACCCGGCGAGCGCCAGCGCCGTCTGCCCACGCACGCTCTCTTCGGAGGCGTTGGAGGGACCTGCGAGATCCTTCCGGCTTTGGCTGCTTTGCGGGTGATTGCGGGGGAGTTGAAGGGGCGGAGGTTGGTCACGCCGCGGGGGGTGACGACGCGGCCTACGGCGGATCAGGTGCGGATTGCGTTGATGGATACGCTGGGGCCTTGGTTGCCGGATGCGCGTCTCCTGGACCTCTTCGCGGGGGCGGGGGGTGTTGGGTTTGAGGCGCTTTCGCGGGGGGCGGCGCACGCGACGTTCGTGGAGCGGGATCCGCGGGCGCTGGAGGCGCTTGGGGAGAATATCCGGACGCTTGGGCTCGAGGCGCGGACACAGATCGTCCGCGGGGATGTCGTGCGGCAGCTTGCTCGGCTGGCCGGCGACGGGCGGCGGTTCGAGGTCGTGTTTCTCGATCCGCCGTACGCCACCGACGACGGCGAGCGTGCGCTCGCGGCGCTCGGGGCCGGGGCGCTCAGCGCGCCGGAGGGGCTTGTCATCGCGCAGCACCTGACCAAGCGGCGGCCGCCGGAATACGGCGTTTTACGGGCGTTTCGCGACCGTCGGTTCGGGGAGACGACCTTGACTTTCTTTCGAGCCGAAGGGTAGCCTTACCGCCGTGGCGAAGCGTGCGGTCTATCCCGGCATGTTCGATCCCGCGCACAACGGTCACATCGACGTGATCCAGCGCAGCCTGCAGATCTTCGACGAGCTGATCGTCGCGGTCGTCGCCAATCCGTCCAAGCAGCCGCTCTTCTCGGTGAAGGAGCGGCTCGAGATGATCGACGAAGCCACGTCCGATCTCAGCAACTTTCGCATCGTCGCGTTCGACGGGCTGCTGATCGATCTGGTCGCGCGCGAGCGCGCCGACTGCATCGTGCGCGGCATCCGGGCCGTCTCCGACTTCGAGTACGAGTTCCAGATGGCGCTGATGAACCGCAAGCTGCGCAACACCGTCGAGACGGTGTTCTTGATGCCGCACGAGAAGTACACGTACATCTCGTCACGCCTGATCAAGGAAGTCGCGAGCTTCGGCACGTCGGTGGCCGGCATGGTGCCGCCGATCGTCGAAAAGCGACTCGCCGAGAAGTACCCTCCCAAGTAACCCGGCGGCCCGCCGCCGAAGGAGCCACGCCGTGCTGGCCGATCGCCTGAAGACGCTTGCCCCCTCGTCGACACTCGCCGTGCAGGCCAAGGCGCGCGAGCTGCGCCGCCGCGGCGTCGACGTGATCTCGTTCGGCGCGGGCGAGCCCGACTTCGACACGCCCGAGCGCATCAAAGAGGCCGCGGTGCGGGCCATGCGACAGGGCCACACGAAGTACACCGAGGTCGGCGGCGTCCCCGAGCTGCGCGCGGCGGTCTGCGGCAAGTTCAAGCGCGACAACGGCCTCGACTACGAGCCGGCCGACATCCTGATCTCGTGCGGCGCCAAGCACACGCTCTTCAACATGGTCGTGGCGCTCCTGAATCCGGGCGACGAGATGCTGGTGCCGAGCCCGTTCTGGGTCTCGTATCCGGAACAGGCGCGGCTGGTCGATGGGGTGCCGGTCACGGTCCCGACGCAGGAGTCGACCGGCTTCGATCTCGATCCGGCGCTCCTGCGCGCGGCCGTCACGCCCCGGACGAAGGCGATCGTGCTCAACAGCCCCAACAATCCGACCGGCGCCGTGTTCTCGCCGGCGGCGCTGGCGGCGGTCGCCGAGCTCGCGGTCGAGAAGAAGCTGGTCGTGATCTCCGACGAGTGCTACGAGGCCCTCACGTTCGAGGGGCGCCACGTGTCGATCGCGAGCCTCGGGCCCGAGATCAAGGCGCGGACGCTCACGATCAACACGTGCTCGAAGGCCTACGCGATGACCGGCTGGCGCATCGGCTTCGCCGCCGGGCCGCGCGATCTCATTCGCGCGATGACGGACGTGCAGAGCCAGGTGACATCGAACCCGTCGTCGGTCGCGCAGTGGGCCGCCATCGAGGCGCTGATGGGGCCGCAGGACGAGGTCGCGAAGATGGCCGGCGAGTTCGACCGGCGGCGGCATCTGATCGTGAAGGGGCTCAACGCCATTCCCGGCTTCTCCTGCACGATGCCGAAGGGCGCGTTCTACGCCTTCCTGAATGTCTCGGGATTGTTCGGACGCGAGTGGCGATCGGCCGACGGTCAAAAGACGCTGAAGGGCTCGCTCGACGTCACCGCGTTTCTCCTGGACGAAGCGAAGGTGGCGGTCGTGCCGGGCGTCGACTTCGGCTCCGACGATCACGTACGCCTGTCGTACGCGACCAGCACGGCGCTCATCACCGAGGGGCTGGCGCGCATGGGTACCGCCGTCGCGAAGCTCGCGTGAGCGCTCACGTGTGCCGCGGGCGTTCGTTGACAGCCCGTGCGACATTCTCTAGGAGTGGAAGCGCTAAGGAGAGCTACTGATGAAGCTTGAAGGCTCATACGAGGTCAAGGCGCCCCGCGACAAGGTCTGGAGCGCGTTTCTCGATCCCGCGACGCTCCAGAAAGCGATCCCCGGCTGCGAGAAGCTCGAGCTCATCGGCCCCGACGAGTACAAGGCGACGCTCAAGATCGGCGTGGCCGCGGTCAAGGGAACCTTCGAGGGCAAGGTGCGACTCCAAGACAAGAAGCCGCCCGAGTCCTACCGGCTGGCCGCGGAAGGCAGCGGCGGCCCGGGATTCGTTCGCTCCGACACCGTCATCACGCTGTCTGACATCGACGGCGGCACCCGCGTCGCGTACAGCGCGGACGTGCAGGTGGGCGGGCTCATCGCCGGCGTCGGTCAGCGGATGCTCGGCGGGGTCTCCAAGATGATGGCCGATCAGTTCTTCAACCGGATGGGCGAGCTGCTGACGACCGCCTGACCCGAATGCCCTCCCGCTATCTCGAGCCGCGTCTGGAGCGAGCATCCCGCGCCGAGATGGCGCGGGTGCAGACGCGACGCTTGCGCGAGCAGGTGGCGCACGCCGCGGCGCACAGCCCGTTCTACCGGCAGAAGCTCAAGGCCGCCGGCGTCAAGCCGGCAACGATCCGATCGCTCACCGATCTTCCCAAGCTGCCCTTCACGACCAAGGACGAGCTCAAGGAGAATCAGGCCGCGAAACCGCCATGGGGCGACGTGCTCGCCGTGCCCATGGACGACGTGCTCCGCATCCACATGACGTCGGCCACGACGGGCCGCCCGCTGGCGTTCCTCGACACTCGCGACGACTGGTACGGCTTCTACCACTCCTACGCCCGGGCGCTCCACGCGTTCGGCGTGCGCAAGTCGGACGTGGTGATGGCGGCGTTCTCGTACGGCCCGTGGATCGGCTACTGGTCGGGCTTCTACGCGGCGCAAGACCTCGGGTGTCTCGTGTTCCCCGTGGGCGGGCTCTCGACCGATCAGCGCATCGATGCGCTCCTGACCTATCCGATCACCGTGCTGGGCTGCACGCCCTCGTACGCGCTCTTCCTCGCCGAGACCGCCGCGAAGAAGGGCATCGATCTCGCGAAGGACACCAAGATCCGGATCACGTGGCACACCGGCGAGCCGGGCGCGTCGATTCCCGCCACCCGGGCGAAGATCGAGACCGCGTTCGGCGCGAAGGCGTACGACCTGCCCGGACTGACGGAGATCGCCGCGTGGGGCTTCGAGTGCGAGGCGCGCTCGGGGCTCACGCACGTCAACGAGGACTACTGTTATCCGGAAGTGCTCGACGAGCAGGGCCGGCCGGTGCGACCGGGCGAGCGCGGGGAGCTCGTGTTCACGAGCCTCTACCGCAAGGCGATGCCGCTCCTGCGCTACCGGACGCGCGACGTGGTCCAGCTGGCCGACCGCCGCTGCCCGTGCGGGCGCACCTTGGTTGCCTTCGAGGGCGGCGTGCACGGGCGGCTGGACGACATGAAGAAGGTTCGGGGCGTGATCGTTTACCCGCGGCGCGTCGAGGAGCTGGTGCGCCCGCACGCCGACGTCGACGAGTTCCAGATCGTCTTCCGTCGCCACGAAGGGCTCGACGACATCTTGATCCGGATCGATCCGTCGCCGTCGCTCTCCCACGGCGAGCGCGACGGCCTCAGAACGAAGCTCGCCGAGGATCTCAGGATCGGGCTCGGCATTCGTGTCACCGTCGACATCGGCGACCCGGGGTCTTTGCCGCGCTGGGATCACAAGGCTCGCCGCGTGCGGGACGAGCGGACGGAGGTGCCGTTTTGAAGGCAGCCCTTTTCAAGGAGCACGGCGGCGCCGAGAAGATCCTGTACGAGGACTACCGCGATCCGTCGATCGGACCGGGCGAGGCGCTCGTCCGGGTCCGGGCGTGCGCGCTCAACCAGGTCGACATGCTGTTGCTCGACGGCCGCTTCCCGCCGCCGGAAGGGCTGCCCCACGTGAACGGCTGCGAGGTGACGGGGACGGTCGAGGCCACGGGCCCCGGCGTCAACGGGCTCGCGCGCGGCCAGCGCGTGATCATCTTTCCCGGATTCTCGTGCGGCAGCTGCGAGTACTGCGTGCAGGGCGAGCGCACCGTGTGCGTCCGCTACGGCTACCTCGGCGCCCACAAGGACGGCGGCTACGCCGAGCTGGTGAAGGCGCCCGCCGCCAACCTGCTGCCGCTCGCCGAATCGATTCCGTTCGAGTCGGGCGCCGCGGTGCCGCTGGCCATGCTGACGTCGTGGCACGCGCTGGTGGCCCAGGCCGAGGTGCGGCCGGGACAGACGGTGCTCGTCCAGGCGGCGGGCAGCGGTGTCGGCAGCGCGGCGATCCAGATCGCCCGCCTGTGCGGCGCGCGGGTGATCACGACCGTCGGCTCAGACGACAAGATCGAGTTCGCCCGCGGGCTCGGCGCCGAGCACGTCGTCAACTACCGCACGCAGGACTTCGTCGAGGAGACGAAGAAGTGGAGCGGCAAGCGCGGGGTCGACGTGGTCATCGAGCACATCGGCGGCGACACGTTCGAGCGCTCGGTCTACGCGCTCACGCGGCTCGGCAAGCTGGTCACGATCGGCTCGCACGACACGCACTGGGGCCGCCTCGACCTGCGCCACGTCTACTCGAAAAATCTCCGGATCCTCGGCACGAACCTGGGCTCGATCGTCGAGCTTCGAACCGTGCTCGACCACGTGGTGCAGGGCCGTCTGAAGCCGGTCGTCGACCGCGCGTTTCCGCTCAAGGACGCGCGCGCCGCCGTCCAGCACGTGCTGGACCGCAAGAACAAGGGCAAGGTGCTCCTGGTCTCGTGACGCTCGCGACCCTCCTCGCGCGCGCGACCCTCCGCCACCCAGACGCCGAAGCCGTCATCGACGGCCCCCGCCGCCTCACCTACCACGAGCTCGACGCGCACGCCGCAACTGCGGCGAGAGGATTCGCGCAGCTCGGTGTCGCCAAAGGCGATCGCGTCCTCCTCTCACTGCGCAACCGCCTGGAACACGTCATCGCCTACTGGGCCCTCCAAAGGCTCGCCGCGGTCCCAGTCCCGGTCAATTTCCGCCTGGCCGCGAACGAGCTCCACTACGTCCTCGACGACTCCGCCGCCCGAGTAGCGCTCTTTGAAGCGTCCACGTCAGGACCTATGCTCGAAGCCGCGCGCGGCACCCCAACGCGCCTCGTGTTCGTCGGCAAGCCAGAATCCGCGGACGCAGCGCTCCCTTCCGACGTCCTGAGCTTCGACGGATTACTGGGAGACGGGGGCGGGGGGTGGGGGGATGGTGCGTGGCGAAGTGGGACCCCCTCGTCCCGCCCGCAGCGCGAAGCGCTGCGATCGGGCGAGCGGGTGACGCAGCCACGCACCATCCCCCCACCCCCTGCCCCCGTCTCCCAGCCGCCAAGCCCAGAGACGCCGCAAGAGAGCGATCTCTCGCTGATCCTGTACACGTCAGGAACCACAGGTCGCCCGAAGGGAGTACCGCGGACGCACAAAAACCACTACGCCGGCGCAGTCGCACAAGTGATCCAGTGCGGCTACACGTGGGGAGAGCGCACGCTAGGCGTAATGCCGCTCTATCACACGATGGGCATTCACGCCCTGACGAGCATGGCCGCCATCAACGGCTGCTTCGTCTGCCAGCCCGAGTGGTCGGCGGCGCAAGCGCTCGACCTGATCGCGAGCGAACGGCTCACCGCGCTCTATCTGATCCCGACGCTCTTCTGGGAGCTGACGCACGCCCCCGAGCTCGCGCGCTCGGACGTCAGCTCCGTGCGCAAGCTCGCCTACGCGGGCGCGCCGATGCTGGCCCCGCTGACCGAGGCGTGCGCGAAGACGTTCAGTCCCGACGTGTTCGTCAATCACTACGGCTCGACCGAGATCTACACGTTCTCGATCTTTCCGGACGTGCAGGCCAAGCCCGGCTGCGCCGGCCGGCCGGGTCTGCATTCGACCCTCCGGGTCGTGGCGGCCAGCGCCGAGCGCCGCGTCGGGCCGGACGAGGAGGTGCCGGCCGGCGTCAGGGGCGAGATCATCGCGAGCCTCCAATCCGACGAAGCGTTCGCCGGCTACTGGAACCGCCCGGATGCGGACGCGAAGGCGCTGCGCGAGGGCTGGTACTTCACGGGGGACATGGGCTGGATCGACGCCGACGGCGACCTGTGGGTTGCCGGCCGCGTCGACGACATGATCATCAGCGGCGGCGAGAACATCCATCCCGTCGAGGTCGAGGACGTGCTGGCCCGTCACGCGCTCGTCCGAGACGTGGCGGTGATCGGCGAGCCGGACGACAAATGGGGCGAGCGTGTCGTCGCCTTCGTGGTGTCTTCGGGAGCCTTGACGGCGGAGATCCTCGACCTTCACTGCCGAACGAGCGGAGATCTCGCGAACTTCAAGCGACCGCGTCGCTTCGTGTTCGTCGCCGAGATTCCCAAGACGGCCTCGGGCAAGATACTGCGGCGCCTGCTGCGCGACGGCCACTACACGGAGGTGCGACCATGAGCGAATTCCTACGAGTCGAGCGCGCCGGGGCCGTGGCGACCATCTGGATCGATCGTCAGCCGCGGATGAACACGATGACGGTGGCGATGCGCAACGAGTTCCCGGGGATCTTCGCGGGGCTCGAGGCCGACCAGAGCGTGCGCGTGGTCGTCATCCGCGGCGCCGGCGGCAAGGCGTTCAGCGCCGGCGGCGACGTGTCGGAGTTCCTCCAGCAACAGCCCGCGGATCTCGAGCTCTGGGGCGACACGCTGACGGCCGCCGAGCGGTGTCGCAAGCCCGTCATCGCCGCCATCGACGGCTACACGATGGGGGCCGGTCTCGAACTGGCCGTCGCCTGCGATTTCAGAATTGCGACCAATCGGTCGGAGTTCTCGTTCCCCGAGGTGCGCCTCGGCATGATCCCCGGCAGCGGCGGCACGCAGCGCGCGCTTCGGCTCATCGGCATGACCCGCGGCAAGCTCTTCATGATGACGGGCCAGCGCATCTCGGCCGAGCGCGCCGAGGCGTGGGGGCTGGTCACGATGGCGGTGCCCAACGACAAGCTCGACGAGGCGGTGGCCGCCCTGGCCGGCGAGCTCGCCGATCGGGCGCCGCTGGCGCTCCGCACCTTGAAGATGGTACTCAATCGTGGTGCCGAGGCGCCGCTCGAGACCGCGCTCGAGCTCGAGCGCAAAGCGTACGCATGGCTCCGCTCGACCCACGACTACGCGGAGGGGGTGACCGCCTTCCTCGAGAAGCGGCCGCCCAAGTACACGGGGAGGTAAGCGATGGCTCGCTCATTTGGACTCATCCTGGCGAATCGCGCCGTCGTGCTCGGCGCCGTGAAGGTGCCGGATCTCATCGATCTGACGACACAGGCCGAAAGCTCGGGTCTCTTCGACGCCGTCTGGGCCGGGGATAGCCTTCTCGCCAAACCGCGGCTCGAATCGGTCACCCTGCTGTCCGCGCTAGCCGGCGTGACGACGAAGCTGCGCCTCGGTGTCGGCTGCATGGCGACGTTCGTTCATCGCCATCCGGTCATGCTCGCTCACCAGTGGGCGAGCCTCGACGTCCTCTCGGGGGGCCGGACCTTGCTCGCCGTCTGCCTGGGCGGGCCGAGCGAGGCGAACGCGGCGCAGGCGGCGGAGCACGACGTGATGTCGATCCCCTCTGCCGAGCGCGTCGGGCGCCTCGAGGAAGGCATCGCCGTTCTGCGCAAGCTCTTCGGCGGCAAGAACGTCTCGCATCAGGGCCGGTTCTACTCGTTCCAGAACGTCACCCTGGAACCGCGGCCGGTGCAGCAGCCGTGTCCGATCTGGATCGCGTCCAATCCCACCGGCCTCACGTGGAAGGGCGGCGCATCGGC
>DATEMW010000154.1:0-6290 GCA_035275385.1 Candidatus Methylomirabilota bacterium
GCGGTGGTCGGCGAGCCCGGCGTCGGGAAGTCGCGGCTGTTCTACGAATTCATCGAGTCGCATCGCGTCCGCGACTGGGTCGTGCTCCGAAGCTCACCGGTGTCCTACGGCAAGGCGACGTCCTATCTGCCGCTGATCGACCTGCTCAAGGCCTACTTCAAGATCGTCGAAGACGACGACGCGCGCGCGGTCCGCTCGAAGGTGACCGGCGCGATGCTGACACTGGACGAGGCGCTCAAGGAGTTCGTGCCGCCGGTGCTCTGGCTGCTCGAGGCCCTCGCCCCCGACGACGCCTTCGGTGCGCTGGATCCCGCGCAACGCCGCCGTCAAACCCTGGAAGCGAGCCGGCGCCTGCTGCTGCGCGAGAGCCGCGTTCAGCCGCTCCTCGTCGTGTTCGAGGACCTGCACTGGATCGACGGCGAGACCCAGGCGTTCCTCGACAGCCTCGTCGAGAGCCTGCCAACGGCGGCGATCGTCCTGGCGGTCAACTATCGGCCCGAGTATCCGCACGACTGGGCGCGCAAGACTTACTACCGCCAGCTGCGCGTCGATCCGTTGCCGCCCGCGAGCGCCGAAGCCTTGCTCACGACGCTGCTCGGCGAGGACTCGAGCGTCGTCCCGTTGCGTCGGCTGCTCATCGCACGCACCGAGGGCAATCCCCTCTTCCTCGAGGAGAGCATTCGGGCCCTCGTCGAGACGCGAACCCTCGTCGGCGAGCGCGGTCGGTACCGGCTGGCGAGGCCGGCCGAGACCATTCAGGTTCCAGCCACCGTGCAAGCGATCCTCGCGGCGCGGATCGATCGACTGCCGGCGGCGCACAAGCGATTGCTCCAGGCCGCCTCGGTCGTCGGCAAGGACGTGCCGCTGGCGTTGCTGCGAGCGATCGCCGGCCTCGACGACAATGCGCTGCGCGCCGGCCTCGCCCAGCTGCAGGCCGCAGAGCTTCTGTACGAGACCGCGCTGTTCCCGGACGTCGAGTACACGTTCAAACACGCGCTGACGCACGACGTCGCGTACTCGAGCTTGCTCGGTGAGCGGCGACGCCAGCTCCACGGCGCCATCGTCGATGCCATCGAGCGCCTGCATCCTGAGCGTCTCGCGGAGCAGGTCGAGCTCGTAGCCCATCACGCGAGGTACAGCGGGGACCGCGACCGAGCCGTGCGCTATCTGCATCAGGCGGGCGCCAAGGCAGTGGCCCGGTCTGCCGTTCACGCGGCCGTGAGCTTCTTCGAGCAGGCGCTGGCCACCCTGCGCGAGACGCCGGAGACGCCGGCGGGGCTCTCGCAGGCGCTCGACATCAGCATCGCGTTGGGGCCCGCGCTGATCGGGCTCAAGGGCGCCGCGCACCCTGAGGTCGTGGCCGCCTATGACTACGCCGAGGTCCTCGCCAATCGGCTCGCCGACACCGACCGCCGCTTCCCGGTGCTCTGGGGGCGTTGGTTCGCGGCGTACACGCGCGGCGACTACACGACGGCGTGCTACATCGGCGAACGCTTGCTCGAAGACGCCCGGGGTAGCGAGGACAGCGGACGGCTCGTCGAGGCGCACCACTCGCTCTGGGCCACCTTCACCGCGATGGGAGAGGCCACCGCCGCGATTCCACACGCCGAGCGCGGCATCGCGCTCTACGTGCGCGAGCAGCACTCCGCGCAAATGTTCACGTACGGCGGTCACGACCCCGGAGCCTGCTGCCGCTATCAGCTCGCGTTCGACCTGTGGGTCACCGGCCGGCACGACCGTGCCGCTGCCGTCATCCGTGAGGCGCAGCATCTGGCGACAGAGCTCAAGCACCCGCTGACGGAGACGGTCACGCTCTGGTTCGCGAGCTTCGTTCACTATCTGCGCGGAGAGCACCGCACGTCGATCGAAACCGCCCAACGCCTCCTGTCTCTCGCGGACGAGCATGGCTTCGCGCCCTGGACGGACGGTGCGGTCGTCTTGCTGCCGGCGGCTCGCGGCGTCCGGCTGGACCGTCGGGCGCTGGCGGACCTCCATAGCGAGATTCGGGCGAGGCGGTCGGCTGCCTGGCGCTATCTCCTGTGCCTCTGCGTCCTCGCCGAGCTCTGCCTGCTCGCGGAGCTACCTGACGAAGGACTCGCGCGGCTGGCGTCGATCTCGGAGAAGGATCGACAGACCGTGTTTGCGCCGGAAGTGCTTCGACTCGAAGGTGAGCTCTTGCTCCAGCAATCGCCATCCCACGCGGATGCCGCGGAGCAGAAGTTCACACAGGCCCTCGAGCTGGCCCACGAGCGCAGCGAGAAATCGCTCGAGCTCCGCGCGGCGATGAGCCACGCTCGACTGCTCGCCTCCCGCGGGAGCGCCCCTCGAGCGCGCACCGTCCTGGCGCCCGTCTACGAATGGTTCACCGACGGATTCGAGACGGCGGACCTCACCGCCGCCAAGACGCTGCTGGCAGAGCTCGGCTGATAGGATGAGCGCATGACTTCTGATTCCGCGCGCTGGCTGCCCACGACGGCGGACGAGATCCGCGCGCGCGACTGGGACGCGCCCGACGTCGTGTTCGTGACGGGCGACGCGTACGTGGACCATCCGTCCTTCGCGATGGCCGTGCTCTCGCGCGTGCTCGAGTCGCACGGGTTCCGCGTGGCGATCCTGCCGCAGCCGGACTGGCGAAGCGCCGCGGCGTGGCGAGCGCTCGGGAGGCCCCGGCTCTTCTATGCCGTCTCGGCCGGCAACATGGACTCGATGATCAACCACTACACGGCGAACAAGAAGCGCCGCAACGACGACGCGTACTCGCCGGGCGGCCGCATCGGGCTGCGGCCGGACCGCCCCACACCGGTGTACGCGCAGCGGTGCCGGGAGGCGTTCCCGGGCGTACCGGTGGTGATCGGCGGTATCGAGGCCTCGCTCAGACGCATCGCGCATTTCGACTACTGGTCGGAGCAGGTTCGCCCGTCGATGCTGGCGACCAGCAAGGCGGACGTGCTCGCGTTCGGCAAGGGCGAGGCGACGATCGTCGCGATGGCGCGACGGCTGGCCGCGGGAGAGCCGGCGACGGCGCTGCGCGACCTGCGGGGCGTCGCGTACCTGCTGGGCGCGCGGGAGGCGATGCCCGCCTGGCCGGGCGAGACGCTCGCGCTGCCGTCGCTCGACGAGGCCACGCGCGACCCGATCGCGTTCGCGCGGATGACCCGCGCCTTCCATCACGAGACGAACCCGTTCAACGCGCGGCGCCTGACCCAGGCGCACGGCGAGCGCACGCTCGTGCTCAATCCGCCGTGCCTGCCGATCTCCGAGGCGGAGATGGACGCGATCTACGACCTGCCCTACACGCGGCGGCCGCACCCGCGCTACGCGGAGCCGGTGCCCGCGCACACGATGATCAAGGACTCCGTGCAGATCATGCGGGGCTGCTTCGGCGGCTGCACCTTCTGCTCCATCACGATGCACGAGGGGCGCGTGATCCAGAGCCGGAGCCCGCGCTCGGTGCTCGCCGAGGTGAAGACGATCGCCGCCGAGCCCGGCTTCAAAGGCACGATCAGCGACCTCGGCGGCCCGACCGCGAACATGTACCAGATGCGCTGCACGCGGCCCGAGGTCGAGGCGGTCTGCAAGCGCCTGTCGTGCATCCACCCGACGATCTGCAAGCTGCTCGGCACCAGCCATGCCCCGACGATCGCGCTGATGCGCGGCGCGCGCGCCGTCCCCGGCGTCAAGCGCGTCCACATCGCCTCCGGCATCCGGATGGACCTCGCCAACCTCGACGACGCGTACGTCGACGAGCTGGTGACCCACCACGTCGGCGGACATCTGAAGGTGGCCCCGGAGCACCAGTCCGACCGGGTCCTCGCGCTCATGAAGAAGCCGAGCCACCGCGAGTTCGAGACGTTCGCGGACAAATTCCAGTGCGCGAGCGAGCGGGCGGGCAAGGAGCAGTACCTCGTGCCCTACTTCATCGCGAGCCACCCCGGCTCGAGCGTGGAGGACATGATCGAGCTGGCCGTGTTCCTCAAGCAGCACGGCTACCGCCCCCGGCAGGTGCAGGACTTCATCCCGGCGCCGATGGACATCGCGACGTGCATCTATCACACCGGCGTCGATCCGCTGACGATGACGCGGGTCGACACGGTCAAGAAGCTTCGCGACCGGCAGACGCAGCGCGCGCTCATGCAGTTCTTCGAGCCGCGCAACTGGTTCGTCGTGCACAAGGCGCTGGTGGACGCCGGTCGGCGCGACCTCATCGGCAGCGGCAAGCAATGCTTGATACCCGCCGCGCCCCCGCCCGAGGC
This sequence comes from Candidatus Methylomirabilota bacterium, assembly GCA_035275385.1. Classification (GTDB taxonomy): domain Bacteria; phylum Methylomirabilota; class Methylomirabilia; order Rokubacteriales; family CSP1-6; genus AR31. The sequence continues at coordinate 4,254 of DATEMW010000154.1, forward strand.
GCTGGCCGCGAAGCGGCGCGAAGCGACCGAGGCGACCCACGTCCACGCCGAGGACGCGGGAACGCAGCCGACGATCGGCTACCGGCCCGGCCGCAAGGGCGCCAGACGGCGTTGAGCTCCTTTTCTCGCTGACCACGAACACGGAGACAGACATGGCAGACACCGGCACGCGCACGGGACTTCAGCTCCGCTCGACGGTGAAGAAAGAAGGCATCGTCGAGATCTCGCTCGCCAGGGTTTCTACGCCTGAGCCCAAACCCGAAGAGGTCATCGTCCGCATCGACGCCTCTCCCATCAATCCGTCGGATCAGGGGCTCCTGTTCGGCGGCGCCGACATCGCCACGGCCAAGGTAGCGGGCCCGGCCGACAACCCCGTGGTGACCGCGAGCATCTCGCCGGCGGTGATGAGGGCGCTCGGAGGCCGGCTGGAGCAGGCGCTGCCCGTCGGCAACGAAGGCGCCGGCGTGGTCGTTCAGGCCGGCTCGTCTCCGGCAGCGCAGGCGCTGATGGGAAAGACCGTCGCGATCCTCGGCGGGGCGATGTACGCGCAGTACCGCTGCATCAAGGCCGTGCAATGCCTGGTGCTGCCGCCGGGCACCACGCCGGCCGAGGGCGCGGACTGCTTCGTCAATCCCCTCACCGCGCTCGGGATGGTCGAGACGATGCGGCGCGAGGGCCACACGGCACTCGTGCACACGGCGGCCGCCTCGAATCTCGGGCAGATGCTCAACCGGATCTGCGTCAAGGACGGCGTCGCCCTCGTGAACATCGTGCGCAAACCGGAGCACGTCGATCTCCTCAGAAAGCAGGGCGCGACCTACGTGTGCAATTCGAGCTCGCCGAGCTTCATGGACGACTTGATCGATGCGCTCGCCGCCTCCGGGGCCACCGTGGCGTTCGACGCGATCGGCGGCGGGCGTCTCGGGGGGCAGATCCTCACCGCGATGGAAGCCGCGCTCGGCCGGACCGCGAAGGAATACAGCCGCTACGGATCCACCACCCACAAGCAGGTCTACATCTACGGCGGCCTCGACCGCGGCCCGACCGAGTTCAACCGGAGCTTCGGCATGGCGTGGGGTATAGGCGGCTGGCTCCTCACCGCCTTCTTGCAGAAGATCGGATTCGAGGCGGCCCAGAAGCTTCGCGAGCGGGTGGCGGCGGAAATCAAGACCACGTTTTCGAGCAGCTACACGAAGGAAGTCTCGCTCGCCGAGGCGCTGAGGCTTGAGGAAATCGCCATTTACAGCAGGCAAGCCACTGGACAAAAGTACCTGATTAACCCGCACAAGAGCTCGTGACACACGGGCTACACTGGAATAGGCGGATGAGACGCCCACGCTGGGTTGGTCCGGCGCCATGTGGCGCGGCGACGGCTACTGTCAGGAGTGAGACGACTGAGGCCGTCGGGGGATCTCGAGCGTGATCTCCGTCTCATCCGCCTTCTTTTTCCTCTGACGCAGCCCCGCACGGCCTAGACGCGGCTTCACTCTCGATGGGCGTGCTGCTCCGGTTCCTCACACTCTACGCGTGCATGTATGCCGCGTTCGGCGTCTCCTCGCCGTTCATGCCCGCGTTCTTCAAGGAACGCGGCCTCGCGCCGGAACAGCTCGGGCTCCTCTTCGCTGCGGGCACCGCGATCCGGCTCGTGTCCGCGCCGCTGGTCGGCCGCCTCGCCGACCTCACTCAGGCGCTTCGCGCCGTTCTCGCGTTCTGTGCGCTTCTCGCCGCGTCGGTCGCGCTCGCGCTGATCTCGACGCCGGCATTCGCGCCGCTGTTGCTGGTGAGCCTCCTGCACCAGGCTGCGCTCGCGCCGACCACGGCGCTCGCCGACGCGCTGGCACTCGGCGCTGCGGCGCCTCGCGGCGGCACGGTGCCTCGCAATGGCCGGCCGCGATTCGAGTACGGCTGGGTGCGCGGCACCGGATCGGCCGTGTTCGTCGTCGGCACGCTCCTGAGCGGACAGATCGTCGGCTCGCGGGGGCTCGCGTCGATCATTGCGCTGCAAGCGGCTTTGCTGGCCGGCGCCGCCGCCGCGGC
>DATEMW010000155.1:0-6193 GCA_035275385.1 Candidatus Methylomirabilota bacterium
GGACGCGCCTCTGAAATCGCCGCTCCGCCAGCCGAGCACCTTCGCGCTCCGGCTGTGGCGGTTTCGCAGGATGAGCCCGAACGTGCCGAGACCCGAGACCCAGTGATCGGGATTGTGCAGGCTGAGCTCCGAGCAAAGGCCGGTGACCTGCCACTCCGGGGCGAACTCCGCCAGGGCCAGCTCGACCAGGCGCTGCACTTGCTCGGGAAGCAACATCCTTTGCTCCTCCTCAGGCGACCTTGCCGCGGAGGGGACGCAAGGAGGGTGCCAGTGCCGGCCGATCCGGGGTCCCCGGCTGCAAAACCGGGCTCTTGAGCGCTTCCCGGAGATCAATGGGGCGCGTCAACCGCCTGACGTTGAGGCGGCAAACGGTGTCACGCTGCCACGTTTGTCGGACACATTGGCGTCTGGCGCATCGCGGCATCGGGTAAGATAGCGGGCGTCATGGACATCGCCGATCTCAAGGGGAAAATCCGCGACATCAAGGACTTCCCGACCGAGGGCATCCTCTTCAAGGACATCACCACGCTTCTCAAGGATGGCCCGGCGTTTCGCTACGTCATTGACAGCTTCGCGCAGCGGTACAGACCGGAGCGGGTGGACGTGGTCGTCGGGATCGAGTCGCGCGGCTTCATCCTCGGCGGCGCACTCGCGCATCAGCTCAACGCGGGCTTCGTTCCCGTCCGCAAGCTCGGCAAGCTGCCGGGAAAGACGATCGAGGTCGAGTACGAGCTCGAGTACGGCCGCGACGCGCTGGCCGTCCACGAGGACGCGATACGGCCGGGTCAACGCGTGCTGGCGCTCGACGATCTGCTCGCCACCGGTGGTACGATGGGAGCAACTCTGCGGCTGATCCGGCAGCTGGGCGGACACATCGTGGGGGTGGCATTCATGATCGAGCTTGCGTTTCTGCACGGCCGGGAAAAGCTCAAGGAGCATCCGCTCCATTCGCTCATCGTCTATGAATAAGCTCGCCGCATTCGCAGGCTCTCTGGTGCTCGTCGCCGCGTGCTCGTCGGCGGCGCTGGCGGACGAGGCCAAGACGCCGATCAGGGCGTCGCTGCTGATGAGCATCTCGTCGCCGATCACCGAGTCGCGCGACGCCGCGTTCGATCGGGCGATGAAGGAGCCCGCGCCGCCCGCGCCCCGCGCTGACGGCGAGGTCCAGCCCGACGGAAGCGTCCGGTACGGCAACGTCACGATCACCGTCCGGAATCCGTGCCCGCCCGGAACGCACTTCGAGCCGCCGCCTCTGCCCGGTCGCGTTCGGAAGTAAGCGACTCTTTACCGACTACCGACCCACATGACCATCCGTAACGTCGGCGTCATCGGCTGTGGTCTCATGGGTTCCGGGATCGTGCAGGTCGCCGCGCAGGCCGGATTCCAGGTGCTCTTCGTCGAGGCCAACGACGATCTCGTCAAGCGCGGGCTCCTGCGCCTGCGCGAGACGCTCGAGGGCCTGGCGAGCCGCGGCAAGATCGAGCCGAAGGCCAAGGACGCGGCGCTGGCCCTCATCGCCGGCACGACGCGGCTCGACGACATGAAGGGCTGCGACCTGGTCGTGGAAGCGATGACCGAGAACCAGGCGCTCAAGAACGAGACCTTCGCCAAGCTCCACAAGATCTGCGCGCCGCACGCGATCCTCGCGTCGAACACCTCGTCGTGCAACGTGACCGCGATGGCGGCCGCCACCGGGCGTCCGGCGCAGGTGCTCGCCCTGCATTTCTTCAACCCGGTCCCGCTGATGAAGCTGGTCGAGGTCGTGCGGACGATCCTCACCGACGACGCGACCGTGAAAACCGCCACCGAGTGGGTGCAAGCGGTCGGCAAGACGCCGGTGCAGGCGAAGGACTCGACCGCGTTCATCGTCAACCGGCTCCTCGTGCCCTATCTGCTCGACGCGGTCCGCGTGTACGAGAGCGGGCTCGCCTCGCTCGAGGACATTGACACCGCGATGAAGCTCGGCTGCGGCTACCCGATGGGCCCGTTCACGCTCCTGGATCTGGTCGGTCTCGACACGACGATGTACGTGGCCGAGGTGATGTTTGAGGAGTTCCGCGAGGCGCGCTACGCGCCGCCCCCGCTGCTCAAGCGAATGGTCATGGCCGGGCAGCTCGGGCGCAAGACCGGCAAGGGCTTCTACACCTACACGCGCTAGCTCGCTCTACACGCGCGAGCTCGCCGGCCGTCGACGCACCAGCGCGAGCGCGGCGCCCGCGCCGAGCACCGCGAGCGGGACTCCGAGCCACCACCGCTGTCTGGCCCGCGCGCGCGCCTGCAAGGTACGCAGGACCAGCCGGTCGCCCGCCACCATCTCGGCTCGCCCCGCGAGGTACTGGCGGATTCGTTCACGCATCTCATCCGTGACCGGGCGCGTGCCCCATTGATCGTCGCGCTGCATGAGGCGGACCCGCTCGAGCTCCGCGACGCTCCTGCGCATGTCGTCTTCGGCGTCGCGGCGGGTCTCGCGCTCGTCGGCGCTCAGAAACGTCGTCTGCGCCGCCGGCACCGATGCCTCGAGCCAGTCGAGCCACCAGTGGTCCATGCCCGGCAGCAGGACCAGCAAGAGTCCCGCGAGGGCGATCAGAGCGCACAGCACAATCGCGGGGCCGCGCAACGCCGCCGTGCCGCGCTCCTTCAGCGCCCGGGCGCCGGCGCGCACGCCCAGCGCGGCGGCCACACAGGCCACGAGCGCGCCGAACGCCACGACGATCGTGGCGCCCGTCGGTAGATCCCATCTCCATGAGGCGCCGAGGCCGCCCGCGCTCACCAGCACGCCGAGCGACCAGCCGATGAGGAGACGGCCGCGGACGGAGCTCGCGAGCGCAGCGGCGGCCGTCGCCGGGACGATCAGATAGGCAAAGACGAGCAGGACACCGGCGAGCCTCACCGAGCTCGTGACGACGACACCGAACGAAGCGTAGAAGACCAGGTCCCACGCGCGCACGGCGCGCCGGGCGCCCGCGCCGTCCGGATGGAACGAGATCTCGCGCATGGGTCTGCGGATGAGCCAGTGCACAGCGCCGATCGGCGCGTAGAGGAGTACCAACGTAGCGACCTCGGCCGGTGTGACCGTCAGGATGCTACCCACCAGGATTTGCTTGATGTGTTCGCCGCCCTGCGGCGCGCGGTCGACGACCAGCACGGCGGCCGCGGCGGACACGGCGTAGACGATTCCGATGATCGCCTCCTGGGGCACCGGCACGCGGCGCGTGCGGCTTGCCGCGAACAGCGCGGCGCCCGCGAGCGTGAAGGCAAGCGCGTACCAGTACGCGGCCTCGCTCTGGACGGCGTGGCCGGCCAGGAACGCGATCGTGACGCCCAGGGCCGCCACCTGCGCGAGCGCCAGATCGACGAAGATCACGCCGCGCGCGAGCACGTGCAAACCGAGGTAGACGTGGATCGCGGTCAGCACGAGGCAGGCCAGGAACGGCGCCCACAGGAACTCGACCATCGCGTCTGCCTAGCGGCTCTGCGCCAGCGCCTCGGTGAGGCGTCGCACGTTGAGCTCGAACAGGTCGAGGTAGTCCCGCGCCTCTGGGTCGCCGCCGACGGAGGGGATGAGCGTGACGACGCGCGCCCCGCTCGGCGCCGCCACGCGACTGGCGATCGCCGGGCTCGCGGACGGCTCCACGATCAAGAGCCTCACCTGCGTGTCTTTCATGCTGGCGGCCAGCGCGGCAAGGGAGGCGGCCGAGGGCGGCACGCCCGGCACCGGCTCGACGGTGGCGACGATCACGAGGCCGAACCGGCGCGCGAAGTAGGGCCAGCTATCGTGATAGGCGACTGCGCGAGCGCCCCGATACGGCGCCATCGCCGCGGTCCAGCGCGCGAGCCCCGCGTCGAGCCGCTCGAGGAAGCGAGTGCGATTCGCGGTGAACGCCTCACGACCGTCGGGTGAGTGCCGCGCGAGCGCGTCGAGGATGTTCTGGGTCATCGGGCGCGCGTTCGCCGGGTCGAGCCAGTAGTGGGGATTGCCGAATCCGTGCACGTGAGCGCCCCGTTCGCTCTTGATCCTCGGCGTCTCGGCCTGGAGCAGATCGATGCCCCGCGAGAGGTCGAGGTCGCCGGGGCCGCCGGGCACAAAGCGCGGATCGTTCACGGCCGCGCGAACACGGGTGAGCCAGGGCTCGTGATCGAGACCGACGCGGCCGAGCAGCGCCGCCGATCGAAGCCGCGCGAGCTGGCCCGGCTTGACGTCGACGGCGTGGGGCTCGTGGACCGCGGGCGCCAGGCTCTCCACCTTGACGCGCTCGCCGCCGACCGCTTCGACGAGGGCCTTCAGATCCGTCGAGGTCGTGACGACGTCCAGCACGCCGCCGCCCCGCGCGGGAGCGGCGGCCAGCAGGACGAGGGCGAGCGCCCGCAGCACCTACGATTTCTTGGTGAAGATCGACTTCGGGATCATGCAGTGCACGCCCTTGCGCACGTCCACCACCTGCGAGACCCGGCAGTCGGCCGCCATCGAGCTCAGCGAGTAGGCCTCGTATCGGGTCAGCGACACCGTCTTCTGCTGCTCGAGGAAATCGACCGCCTCGCGGACCGCGTTGACCATCGCCTTGTTGAGGTCCTCGTCGAACCCCGTCGTGATCCAGTGCGTCTTGGTCTCGATCCGCGGCCACTCGAGCTTCATGTCCTTGCGCACGATGAGCTGGAGCGCGATCTCCCGGTACGCGCACTCGAGCGCCGTCAGGTTCACCTCGCCGTTGCCCTGCCGGCAGTGCGAGTCGCCCGTCCACACGAGGCCGCCCTTGAGGAAGACCGGGATGAAGATCCTGGCGCCCTCTTGCAGCTCGTTGATGTCCATGTTCGAGCCATTCTTCCACGGACGGAGCGTCGACACAGGCGCCATCGGGTCCGTCACGCCGCCTTTGCGCGGGGCCGGGTCGTTGGGATCGATGCCGACCGCGAGGGTGCCGGGGAACGGTTTCAGATCGAGCGTGATCCCGGGCTTGAACTCCGCCTGCTGCTTCTTGAGATCCAGGGTGAAGAACTTGATGAACCCGTCCGGCATCTCCGGCGCCAGCGCACCGATCGTCGGGAAATCCTTGCCGGGAAGATTGAAGTTGATGCCGAACGGCTTGGGGACGATCTTGACGATGCGGATCTCCATCACGTCGCCCGGCTCGGCGCCGTTGACGTAGATCGGGCCCGTCAGCGAATGCGGCCCGCCGCCGGGGTTCGCGCGACGGAGCGCGACGATCTCGTCCATCGTGATCCCCGGCCGCACCTTGTCGTGCGAGTGCATCATCGTCTCGATCGAGACGGTGTCGCCGGAGTCGACGGTGAGCTTGGGCGGCTCCTTCGGATCGAGCCAGCCCCACTGGACCGTCTCGAGCGTCGCCGCGAGCGTGTGGCGCTTGCCGCCGCCCGTCGCGGCCGCGCCCTTCTTCGCCTCACCGGTCTGTTGCGCCAGGGCGTAGAACGCGGCCGAGAGCATCAGCACGAGCGCGACCAGTGTAGTGAGAATGCGCTGTCTCGTGATCCCTGCTGTCATCGCGCGTCTCCTTTCGAAGCGGAGCTCGGGAGGGCGCAATGATCCGGCGGAACGCGGCGCGTCGTCAAGGGCGCCGCCGGAGCGGCGCGAGGATGGAGAAGACTGGCGCTGCTAGATGACGAGCAGCACGACGCCCCAGGCAGCGACGAGCGTCACCAGGAACAGGCGGCTCAGCACGCGCAGCCGGAAGCGTTTTCTCGCGAGGGCAGCGCTCTGCGCGCCGGGCAGGTCGCGCAGGCGCTCACCCTCGGCACGGCTCGATCCGACGCCGTGCAGATCTTGATTGAGGCCGATGAACAGATCGCCGTGCGGAAACGCGATCCGCATGAGATCCAGCCGATCGATCATGGTCGCACCACGCTCTTGGTACCGCCGATCCGCGAGCCACATGGCTAGCGTCCGAGTGCGGGGAGGGACCGGCGCGCGTCGACGGGCACGCGTGGCGCCGTCGAAGCCGGCTGGAGCCGCGTATATCGCCCGCGGAGGCTGTCGAACGCCCGCGAATGCCACACACCGTGACGGTGCATGTTGTAGCGGGCCAGGAGCGAGAGGATACGCAAGCCGTACACGGTCGAGGCCGAGAAGCTCGCCGACGAGGCTTCGGGGAAGTAGCGCGTCGGCACCGCGATCTCGGCGATCCGGAAGCCCGAGGCCACGATCTGGGCCACGATCTCCTGATCGAAGATGAAGCCGTCC
>DATEMW010000156.1:0-10386 GCA_035275385.1 Candidatus Methylomirabilota bacterium
GAGCGGGCCGGCGTCACGCGCTACTCGGCGCTCGGCCAGCCGTTCGATCCCACCCGTCACGAGGCGATCGCCCGCGTGGTGAGCGCCGACGCCAAGCCCGGCACGGTGATCGCCGAAACGATGCCCGGCTACCTCTTGCACAACCGCGTCCTCAGGGCCGCGCTCGTGTCCGTCGCCGGCGCGCCGGACGAGGACAACTGAGCCCGGTGGCGCGCGACTACTACGAGATCCTCGGCGTCGCGCGCAACGCGGGCGAGGCCGAGCTCAAGAAGGCGTACCGCCAGCTCGCGATGCAGTTCCACCCCGACCGGAACCGCGGCAACAAGGACGCCGAGGAGCGCTTCAAAGAGGTGAACGAGGCGTACGCCGTACTGTCCGATCCGGACAAGCGCGCGCACTTCGATCGCTTCGGCACTGCTCCCGGGACCGCACCCGGGTTTGGCGACACGGGGTTCGGCACGCTCTTCGAAGACATCTTCGAGAACTTCTTCTCGGGTGGTGGACGCGGACGAGGCTCCCGCGCGGCGCGCGGCGAAGATCTCCAGTACGAGCTCAAGATCAGCCTGGAGGACGCGGCGGCCGGGCTCGAGACGAAGGTCCAGATCCCGCGGCTCGAGCGCTGCGACGCGTGCTCCGGCTCGGGCGTCGAGCCGGGCAGCCGCCTGGAGACCTGCGACATGTGCCGCGGCGCCGGCGAGGTCCGGCGCAATCACGGCTTCCTCACCGTCGCCCAGACCTGTCCCAAGTGCCGCGGCGCCGGCCAGATCAACCGCTCGCCGTGCCGCGAGTGCCGCGGCGAAGGGCGGCGCCGGGCCGAGCGGCTGCTGAACGTCAAGATCCCCGCTGGGATCGAGGACCGCATGCAGCTTCGCATCAGCGGCGAAGGCTCCGGCGGCCTCGGGGGCGGCCCGTCAGGCGATCTCTACGTCGTGGTGCGCGTGCGCGAGCACGACATCTTCACGCGTGAAGGCGCCGACCTTCACTGCGACTTGCCGCTGTCCTTCACGAACCTCGTACTGGGCCACGAGGTCGAGGTGCCGATCCTCGGCGGCGTGAGCAAGCTGCGCGTACCGGCCGGGACGCAGCCCAACGAAGTGCTCCGCATCCGTGGTAAGGGCATGCCGCATCTGCGCCAGCGCGGCCACGGCGACGCCTGCTACCGCGTGGTTCTCGAGGTCCCGCAAAAGCTCAACGCGCGTCAGCGCGAGGCGCTGGCGAGCTTCGAGGCGGCCTCGAAGGACGAGCGAGGCCCGCTGGCAGCCGCCTTCTTCGAGCGAGTGAAGAAGCTCCTCGGCTAGTCGATGTCATCCTCCCATTACTGGGAGCTCACGGTCGGCGCGCCCGGCGATCTCTCCGAAGGGCTGACCAATCTCGCCTGGGAGCTCGGCGCGCTCGGCGTCGTCGAGGAAGAAGAGCCCGGCCGCGGCGCCCGCCTGCGCGCGTTCTTTCCCGAGACGGTCGCCGCGAGCGCGCTCGAGGAGAGCGTCCGGCGGTATCTCGACGGTCTGCGCGCGCTCGGTTTCGCTCCGGCCGCCGACGTGCGGGTTGCGGCGCTCGCCGACGAGAACTGGGCCGATGCCTGGCGTGTCCACTTCAAGCCACGGGCCGTCGGCCGACGACTCGTGATCGCGCCCCCATGGGACCTTCCGGCGCCGAACGGCCGGATCGTGATCGAGATCGAGCCCGGGCGCGCATTCGGCACCGGTCACCACGGCACCACTGCCGGCTGTCTGGAGGCGCTCGAGGCCGCGATCGAGCGCGATCCGCCCTCGCGCATGCTCGACCTCGGTACCGGATCCGGCATCCTCGCCATCGCGGCCGCGCGGCTCGGCGTCGCGTCGGTGCTCGCGGTCGATGACGATCCCGACGCGGTCGCGTGCGCGGTGGCGAACGCGGCTCGCAACCACGTGTCCGACCGCGTGCGGTGCGCGCTGGCCGACGCGGCGACCTTGCACGAGCCGCGGGCGCCGCTGGTCGTCGCGAATCTCCTCTCGGCCGCGCACCGCCGGTTGGCGGAGCAGTATCTGCGCTCGCTAACCCCCGGCGGCACCCTGCTCCTCGGCGGCATCCTCGACGGGGAGGCCGCGGATCTCGGCGGGGCGCTGGCCGACCACGGTCTCATCCATCGCGCGTCGCGCTCGGTGGAAGGCTGGACCACGCTCGAGCTCCGTGCGCCGCTTTACGATCGCGCCTGAGCGGATCCGCGACGGCCGCGTCGTCTTCGATCGCGACGAGTCGCGTCACCTCGTGCGCGTGCTGCGACTTCGCTCCGGCGACACGGTGGTCGCGGCCGACGGCGCCGGCCGCGAGTACACGGTGCGGCTCGAGACGCTGGGCGAGGAGGCCACGGGCACGGTGCTCGCGGCCGGCGACAACGAGCGCGAATCGCCGGTCCGCATCACGCTGCTTCAGGCCGTCCCCAAGGGCGACAAGATGGAGTCGATCGTGCGCACCTGCACGGAGCTCGGCGTGACGCGGATCGTCCCGGTGCTGACGGAGCGGACGATCGTGACGCTCGACGCCGCCCGCTGGCGGGATCGCGCGCGGCGCTGGCAGCGCATCGCGAAGGAAGCCGCCAAGCAATGCGGCCGCGCGGTCGTTCCGCCGGTCGACGTGCCGCGCGCGCTCGACGACGTCCTCGCGCACGGCGACGACCCCGATCTGCGGGTGTGTCTGTGGGAAGGGGCACGCGACGGTGCGTCCGAAGCGAGCCTTCCGCTCACCCTGTCCGGCGGCGCCGGCGTCGCGCTGCTCGTCGGGCCCGAGGGTGGATTCGCGTCGAGCGAAGTCGACCGCGCCCGCCAGCAGGGGTGGCTGATCGTCGGCGTCGGACCGCGCATCCTGCGAACCGAGACAGCCGGGCCCGCGATCATCGCGGTGCTGCAGGCGCGCTTCGGCGACCTCGGCGGCCGGCGGTGACCGAGAGCGAGGCCGGCTGGGAGCACTTCGAGACCGAGGCTGACGTGGGAGTGCGCGCCTGGGCCCCGACGCGGGCCGGCGCGTTCGCTCAGGCAGCACTCGGCGTGTTCGCGCTCGTGATCAGGCCGGATGAAATCGTCGAGCGTGAGCATCGCGAGGTTCGCGCACAGGGGGATTCGCCGGAGCGCTTGCTGGTCGCCTGGATCAACGAGTGCCTTTACGTGCACGAGATCGAGGGCTTCGCCGTCCAGCAGGTGGACGTGGACACCTGCACCGACACCGTCGTCCACGGGACCCTCCACGGCGAGGAGATCGACAGTGCCCGCCACCAGCTCGGGACGGTCGTCAAAGCGGCCACCCTGCACCAGGTCGCCGTGACCGAAGTAGCGGGCCGCCACGAGGTCCGGGTCATCGTCGACGTGTGATGTCTCACATGTGAGACATGGGGTCCTGAAACCCGTGTCATCCGCGCCACCCTGGCCGGGCAGGATCCCGATCGGGCCCTTGCGTAACAGATACTTACGAAATTTCGGAGGTGTGGCACCCTCGTTGCTAATTTCACGTTCGGTCTATGCGACAGCACACCATTCGTAAGCCCGTCAGCATCGAGGGCGTTGGGCTCCACTCGGGCAAGGTCGCGCGGGTCACGATCTCGCCGGCGCCGCAGGACGCCGGGGTCGTGTTCAAGGTGCGCGCGACCGGCGAGCGCATCCCCGCCAGGCCGGAGAGCGTCGTCAACTCCCACTACGCGACGACCCTCGGCGTGAACGGCACGCGCATCCAGACCGTCGAGCACCTGATGGCCGCCTTCGGCGGGCTCGGGATCGACAACGTCGAGGTCGAGGTGGACGGCACCGAGATCCCGGCGCTCGACGGCAGCGCGAAGCCTTTCGTGGCGCTGCTGACCGCCGCGGGCCGTGTGCAGCAATCCGCGCGGCGCCGCGTGCTGACGCTTCCGTGCCCGCTCAAGGTCGGCAGTGCCGGTCGGTGGCTGCACATCGTCCCCTCCGAGACGTTCCGGATCACCTACACCCTCGACAACGACCACCCGGCGATCGGCACCCAGGCGCTCTCCTGGTCGCCGAGCGAGCGGTCCTTCATCGAGGAGTTCGCGCCCGCCCGGACATACGGCTTCCTGCGCGACCTCGGGCTCATGCGGAAGAACGGCCTGGCGCGCGGCGGCTCGCTCGACAACGCGATCGTGCTCGGTAACCGCGGCGCGCTGAATGGGCTCCGCTACGACGACGAGTTCGTCCGCCACAAGATCCTCGACCTCATGGGCGATCTCGCCCTGCTCGGCCGTCCGATCGGCGGGCACGTGATCGCGCGCAACGGCGGCCACGCGCTCAACCTCGAGATGGTCCTCGCAGTCCAGCGCGCGGTCGGGCTCGAGCGCCGGGCGGCCGCGACCGTTTCGGCAGCGGCCGACGAGGCGTCCAGGGACGCCGCGCGGCGCGAAGGCTTCGTCCCCGCCCCCGGTCTCGCCGCGATCTGATCGGCTGCAGCACCGTACCGGCCGTCCCCCCGAGGGCGGTGGGCGCGCACGATCACGCTATAATGTTCCGTCCGCCGTATGCGTGCTTTGTGGTTCCCCAGCCATCTCGTTGCGGCGGCGCTGGCGCTCGCGGTCGCCGCGCCGGCGCGCGCCGAATTACGCATCAGCGACCTGGACGTCTTCCTCAACGACCATGAAGTGACCGTCCACGTCGTCCTGCTCGGGGCCCTGCCCGACGCCCTTCACGAGGGCATCCAGAGCGGGATCCCGGCCCACATCCGCCTGATCATCGAGCTCTGGCAGTATCAGCGGATGATCCCCGACCGGATGCTGATCACGAAGACCGTGGAGCGCACGCTCGCCTACAACGTCGTCACCAGGGAATTCAAGGTCTCGGCGGCGCAAGGCGAAACCCGGCCGGTCTTCACGACGCGCGACCTGCGGGACGCGCAGCGCGTCCTCTCGGACATCCGCGGCGTCAAGATGACGCCGGCTGCCGCTCTCGATCCGACCGCGGTCATCTACGTGCGCGTCTACGCCGAGACCGCGCTGAACGGCGAGAACACCTTCGTGGCCCGGATGAACGGCACCGCGGAGCAGACGCAGCGCCAGTCCGACTACCGCACGATCCGACGGGTGCAATAGTGCCGCTGCTGAGCGAAGAGAACCGTCGCAAGCGGAACTTGGTCATCCTGGCCGGGTTCGTGCTGCTGGTGGGCACGGCCAATCTGCTCGACGTCGGCGTCTACGCGCCGGAGCTGCCGCTGGCGTCGAACATCGCGGTCTTCGCGCTGCTCAACCTGAACCTGATCGTGCTGCTGCTGCTCGTGCTGCTGCTGCTCCGCAATCTCGTGAAGCTCTGGTTCGAGCGGCGCGAGCAGGTGATCGGCGCCAAGTTCAAGGCCAAGCTCGTGCTGGCCTTCCTTTCGCTGTCGCTGATCCCGTCGACGCTCATCTTCCTGATCGCCTCCAACTTCATCAACAAGTCGATCGAGGGCTGGTTCAAGCCGCAGGTCGAGCGGCCGCTCGACCAGGCGCTCGCGGTCGCGCAGACCTACTACGGCAATCTCGAGCGCACGGCGCTGCGCCACGCGCAGCAGATCGGGCGAGTCGTCGATCGCGAGGGCTTGCTGGCCGACAACCGGCGCGAGGCGCTCGCCGCGTATCTGGTCGAGCAGCAGGACCGGCTGGGGCTCAGCGCGATCACCGTGTTCAGCGCCCAGGGCAACGAGCTCGTCCACGTGAAGGATCCGATCCTGGGCGATCTGGCGACGCGCGAGGTCAACGAGGCGCAGCTGCGCCAGGGCGCCGCCGGCCAGGAGCTGACGACCGTCCGCGAGCTCTCCTCGGGCGACCTGGTCGAGGCGGTGGTGCCGATCTGGGCCAGCCGCGGCGGTGACCGCATGGTAGTCGGCGTCGTCGTCGTGGGCACCCACGTCACCGAGCGGCTCGAGGCGCGCGTGCGCGCGATCTCGCAGGCGTTCCGCGAGTACAAGCAGCTCAAGCTGTTGAAGACGCCGATCAAGGGTATCTACATCCTGCTGTTCCTCCTGATGACCCTGATCGTCGTGTTCTCGTTCACCTGGTTCGCGCTCTATCTGGCCCGCGGGATCACGGGGCCGATCGCCGAGCTCGCCGAGGGCACGCGCGAGATCGCGGCCGGGAACCTCGCCTACAAGGTCGAGGCGCGCGGCGACGATGACTTCGGCGTGCTCGTCAACTCGTTCAACCGGATGACCGACGACCTCGGCAAGTCCAAGCGCCAGCTCGAGGAGGCGTATCTCGACCTCTCGGACAAGCACACGGAGCTCGAGGATCGCCGCGTGTACATGGACACGGTGCTCGAGGCCATCACCACCGGCGTCGTCTCGTTCGACCCGCTCGGGCGGCTGACGACGATCAACGGCGCCGGCTCGCGCATGCTCGGGGTGAACGAGGCGACCGCACCGGGGCGCCTGCTCGAGGAGGTCTTCGCCGGACCCGATTTGCGTCCCGTCGTGGCCCAGGTGCTGCGCCTGCGGCGCCCGAACGCACCCAGCGCCGAGCTCGCGGTGCAGCTGCGGCGCGGCGGCGCCACGTTGTCGCTGGTGGCATCGGCGACGGCGCTCCGCGGTCCCGACGGTGAGTATGCCGGCGCCGTGGTCGTGCTCGACGACCTGACCGAGCTCCTGAAGGCCCAGCGCGTGGCGGCGTGGCGCGAGGTCGCCCAGCGGATCGCCCACGAGATCAAGAATCCGCTGACGCCGATCCAGCTCTCGGCGCAGCGGCTGCGCCGCAGGCTCGGCCGCATCCCAGGCGAGGAGCGGCTGGTGGCCGAGGCGACCGAGACCATCATCCACGAGGTCGACGGGCTCAAGCGGCTGGTCGACGAGTTCTCGCGCTTCGCGCGGATGCCGGTGCTCGCCCCGCGGCCGACCGACGTGCGCCAGCTCGTCGACAGTGTCGCCAGCCTCTATCGCGAGTCGCACCCGGCGCTCTCGATCAGCACCCATCATCCCGACGACCTGCCCCTGCTCGAGGTCGATCCGGATCACATCAAGCGCGCCGTGCTGAACCTGGTGGACAACGCGGTGGAAGCGGTCGGCGGCACGGGCGACGTCCGGGTCGAGACCGCGCACGGCGCCGAGTCCGGTCACGCGCGGATCATCGTCGCCGACGACGGCCCGGGCATCAGCCCCGAGGACAAGGAGAAGCTCTTCCTGCCCTACTTCTCGACGAAGGTCGCGGGAATGGGCCTCGGCCTGCCGATCGTGCACGAGATCGTCAGCGAGCACGGCGGCACGATCCGTGTCGAAGACAACAAGCCGCGCGGCACCCGCTTCATCATCGAAGTCCCCGTCTCCCGCGCCGGCGTCACCGTGGAAGCCTGATGGCCGCGAAGCGAAACGAATCCATAGACACAGAGCGAAACCTCGTCGCCCAGCCAAACGGATGCGCGGGCGCAACGCGAAACCGACTCGCGCGCGAAGCGCGCTTGTGCTGGCGCACCCCTCCAACCATGAACACAATCGCCACGGGTAACTAAGATGGCCGGCGACCATATCTTGATAGTCGATGATGAGCCGGCGATCCGCTCGACCCTCCGCGACGTGCTGGAGGACGAGGGCTACCGCGTGTCCGCGGTCGGCAGCGGCGCCGACGCGCTCCGGTTCTTCGCGGACGAGCTCCCGGACGTCACGTTCCTCGACATCTGGATGCACCGGATGGACGGTCTCGAGACCCTCGCCGAGATCAAGCGCGCGCGGCCCGAGGCGGTCGTGGTCATGATCTCCGGCCACGGCACCATCGAGACCGCGGTGAAGGCGACGCGCCTGGGCGCGTACGATTTCGTCGAGAAGCCGCTCTCGCTCGAGAAGATCCTGGTCACGGTCAGCCGCGCGCTCGAGCACGCTCGCCTCGAGCGCGAGAACGCCGCGCTGCGCGCGACCCTCGAGCAGCGCGCCGAGATCGTCGGCGAGAGCGCCGCGATGCGCGTGCTCCGCGATCAGATAGGAACCGCCGCGCCGACCAACGGGCGCGTGCTGATCCACGGCGAGAACGGCAGCGGCAAGGAGCTGGTCGCGCGCGCCATTCACGTGCAGTCGGCCCGGCGCGAGCGCGCGTTCGTCGAGGTCAACTGCGCCGCGATCCCGGAAGAGCTGATCGAGTCCGAGCTGTTCGGCCACGAGAAGGGCGCCTTCACCGGAGCGCTGGCGCGCCGCCACGGCAAGTTCGAGCTGGCCGACCGCGGCACGCTCTTCCTGGACGAGATCGGCGACATGAGCCTCAAGACGCAGGCGAAGGTGCTGCGCGCCCTCGAGGAGCAGGCGTTCGAGCGGGTCGGCGGCAAGGACACGCTCCGGGTCGACGTGCGGGTGATCGCCGCGTCCAATCGTGACCTGCCGGGCCTGATCCGCGAGGGCCACTTCCGCGAAGACCTCTACTATCGGCTCAACGTGATCCCGATCGAGGTCCCGCCGCTGCGCACGCGCAAGGACGACATCCCGGCCCACGTGAGCCACTTCATCACGCAGTTCTGTGCCGAGAACGGCAAACGCGCCAAGACGCTCTCCAACGAAGCGCTCGGCTACTTCCTGGCCTACGACTGGCCCGGCAACGTGCGCGAGCTGCGCAACATGGTGGAGCGTCTGGTCATCATGGCGCCGGGCGACGTGATCACGGCCGAGGACTTGCCGGCGCCGCTCAGGCCGAAGGAAGCGGGACCGGCCGCGACCGAGCCGCACGACCGCTCGCTCAAGGACGCGCGCGACAACTTCGAGCGCGCGTTCATCCTGGCCGAGCTGCGCGCCAACGACTGGAACGTCACCCGCACCGCCGAGCGGCTGCGCATCGAGCGCAGCCACCTCTACCGCAAGCTCAAGGCCTACAACATCAATCCGCCCAAGCGCGAGGGCTGACCCGAGCGCCGTGTCCGATCCCGGCCAGGGCGCGGTCGACGCCGCGGCGGTAGCCGGTCGCGGGCTCGGGCTCGTCGTTCTGAGCGTGCTGACGTGGAAGGTGCTCGCCCAGGGATTGTCCTACCAGCCCGGCGGCATACTCGGCTTCATCCACGGCATCGATCTCATCTTCCACGAGGCCGGTCACGTGATCTTCGGCTTCTTCGGCCAATTTCTCGCGGTGCTCGGCGGCTCGCTCATGCAGGTCTTGATCCCCGTGATCGCCACCGCCGCGTTCGTCCGCACGGGCCAGTGGGCGTCGGCCGCGGTGACTTTGTTCTGGACGGGCCAGTCGCTGACTGACGTCGCGATCTACGCCGCCGACGGCCGCGCGAAGGCGCTGCCGCTCCTGGCCGACGGGCTGATCCACGACTGGAACTACCTCCTCGGCCGGCTCGGCCTGCTTCAGTCCGCCGAAGCCGTCGGCCGCCTGATCTTCGCCCTCGGTGCGCTGACGATGTTCGTCGCGCTCGTGCTGCTGGGGCTCGACACCTGGCAGCGCTGGAACGCGCCGCCGCGCTCGGCGGAAGCCGCCTAGGCCACGCGAGCGGCGCTTCCCTCGGCCGGCGTTTCGTCATACTGTCCCGGCGTGCTCGACCTGATCTTGAAATCCTGCCGTCTACCCACGAATCCCGAGCCGGTCGACCTGGCGATCGCCGAGGGGCGCATCGTGGCCGTGGGAAAGGCAGACGCATCTGCTCGCGAAACCATCGACGCGGGCGGGCGCCTCGTCACGCCCGGTCTCGTCGAGGCGCACATCCATCTGGACAAAGCGCTCCTGATGGACCGCGTCGCGGGCACGGCCGAGACGGCGGCGGAGGCGATTCGTCTGACGGGCGCCGCGAAGCGCGGCTTCACGGTAGACGACATCGGCGCGCGGGCGCGGCGCGTGCTCGAGCTCGCCGTCGCCGCCGGCACGACCGCGATGCGCGCGCACGTCGAGGTCGACCCGATCGTCGAGCTCGCCGGGATGGACGCGATGCTCGCGCTCAAGCGCGAATATGCGCCCGCGGTCGATCTGCAGCTCTGCGCCTTCGCGCAGGAAGGCATTCTGCAGGCGCCCGGGACGGAAGCGCTCTTGCGTCGCGCCCTCGAGATGGGCGCCGATCTCGTCGGCGGCTGCCCGTACAACGACACCGACGCGCAGCGCCACATCGAGATCGTGTTCGCGCTCGCGCGCGAGTTCGGCGTCGACGCCGACTTCCACGTCGACTTCTCCGACGAGCCCGAGCACCTGCACGTGCGCGAGATCGTGCGGCAGACCGTGCGCGCGGGCTGGCAGGGCCGCGTCGCGGTCGGTCACCTGACCGAGCTGGCGGCGCTGCCCATCGACGAGCAGGCGAAGCTCATCGCCGAGCTCGCCGCCGCGCGCATCGGCGTCATCAGCCTGCCGCTCACCGATCTGTATCTGATGGGACGGCGCGACGAGCGAAACGTGCGCCGCGGGCTCGCGCCGATCCGCCGCCTGTTGCAGGCCGGCGTTCCGGTCGCGCTGGCGTCGAACAATATCCGGAACCCGTTCACGCCGATCGGCAC
>DATEMW010000157.1:0-8268 GCA_035275385.1 Candidatus Methylomirabilota bacterium
GACTACTACCTGCACGCGCGGGCCATCCATCGCATCTCGCGGCGGCTCATCGCGCGCTGCCAGGAGACGCTGTCGCGCCGCACCTCGGCCGAGCGGCGGCAGCGCCAGCAGGCCCTGGCCGACGGGCTCGTGTTCTTCGACGGCCGCCTGCACCTGGCCGACGGCGACGCCAGCGCGCTCCGCAGTGACCCCGTGCGGATCATGAAGGTCTTCTGGCACCTGCATCGCCTGGGCTGCGAGCTGTCGCTCGACCTGGAGCGCGCCATCGAGGACTCGCTGGACACGGTGGACGCGGCCTTCCGCGCCTCGCCCGCCGTGCGCGACCTGTTCCTGGACATCTGCCGGTCCTGGGGCCGCGTGGTCTACACGCTCTCGGAGATGCACGAGCTGGGGCTGCTGGGCCGCTACCTGCCGGAATTCGGCGCGCTGACGTGCCTGGTGCAGTACGACGTCTACCACAAGTTCTCGGCCGACCAGCACTCGCTCCTGGCCGTCGAGCACCTGGAGGCGCTGGCGCCCGGGCAGTCGGCGGAATCCGAGGGCGCCGCCCAGGTGTTCAACGAGGTGGAGAAGCCCGGACTGCTCATGCTCGGCATGCTTCTGCACGACATCGGCAAGGCCAAGGGCCACGGCCACGTGGCCAAGGGCATTCCCCTGATTCGCGAGCTGACGGCCCGCATCGGCCTCGACCAGGTGGACGCGGACCGCGTCGAGTTCCTCGTCGCCCACCACCTGACGATGTCGCACATCGCCCAGCGGCGCGATATCGACGACCCGAAGACCATCGCGGACTTCGCCGCGACCGTCACCGATCCGCAGCGTCTGCGGATGCTGTACCTGCTCACGTGGGCCGACATGCGGGCGGTCGGCCCCGGCGTGCTCACCCCGTGGCAGGCGACGATCCTGCACGAGCTCTTCAAGCGCACGCTCGCCCGGCTCACCGGGGGGCGCGTCGTGCGCCAGAGCCGTGCGCTCCTGGCCGAGCGGCTCGGTCACGCGGTCGGCGAAGAGCTGTCGACGCAAGCGGTGAAGGCGCACCTGGCGATGATGTCCGATCGATACCTCGCCACGACGGGCGTTCAGCGGATGGCCGAGCACCTGCAGATGCTCCAGGCGCTCGGCACGAGCTCGGTGGTGACCGAGCTCTTCCACCATCCGGAGCTCGGCTCGTCGGATCTGGTCGTCGTTACCCGCGACGTGCCCGGTCTCTTCTCGCTGATCGCCGGCACGCTCGCCTCGCAGGGCGTCAACATCATCTCGGCCCAGATCAACACGCGCGGCGACGGCATCGCGATCGATACCTTCCAGGTCAACGATCCCGTCGGCGAAGCGGTCACGTCGCCGGCGTACTGGGGCCGTACGCTCGACGCGCTCCGCAAGGTCATCACGGGCGAAGCGCAGGTCGCGGCGCTGCTCGAGAAGCGGCGCGCCGCCGGACGCGCGGCCGGCGCCGAGGGCCCGGTGAAGATCACGCTCGACAACCATCTCTCCGACGACTACACGGTGCTCGAGGTCAAGTGCCCCGACCGCCTCGGCCTGCTTTATCTGGTCACGAAGACGCTCGCCGGGCTCGGCCTGGACATCGCGACCGCGAGGATCGCGACCGAGATCGATCAGGCGGTCGATACGTTCTACGTGCACGACGGCAAGGGCCGAAAGGTCGAGGACGCCGACGCGCTCGCGCGAGTCCGCGAGGCGCTCGAGCAGGCCCTCGTCCAGCCCATCTGACGATGCTCGGCCGCTACCGAGAGCCCGTGCGCAGCTGGATCGATCCGATCGGGCTCGCTCTGTATCGCCGCTTCCACCTCCGCCCGAACCATCTGACGCTCCTGGGCCTGGGCGTGAGCCTGCTGGCCGCGACGTTCTTCTGCGCGGGGCACATCCGCAAGGGGGGCTTGCTGCTGATCCTGGCGGGGCTCTGCGACTTCTTCGACGGCTCGCTGGCCCGCGCCTCCGGCCAGGTGTCGTCGTTCGGGGCGTTTCTCGACTCGGTCATCGATCGCTATTCGGACCTGGTGGTGCTGCTCGCGATCGTCGTGCTGTACGCCCAGGTCCCCCTCACGCGCGGCGCGATCGTCGCGATGGCCGGACTCATCGGCTCGATGATGGTGAGCTATACGAAGGCGCGGGCCGAGTCGATCGGCGTGCGCTGCACCGTGGGCATCATGGAACGCCCGGAGCGGATGATCTGCCTGATCGCCGGTGCGTTGTTCGACCTGCTCGAGCCCGCACTCTGGGTCCTTGCCGTGCTGTCCAATCTGACCGCGCTCCAGCGCATCGCCTTCACCTGGCGCGCCACGCGCGACACCGCGCTTCTCCGCGTGATCCTCGCGGCTGTCGTGCTCTTGGCTCCGGTCGCCGTCGTCGCGGAATCCGAGGCGCCGGGCACGCTGAACGAGCCCGAGCGCAAGTGGGCCGCCGCGGTCGAAGCCTACCAGCAGGGCGACGTCGAGCCGTTGATCCGCGAGTTCGGGACCGACGCGGCGCGGGACAGCGTGATCGGTGATCACGTGCGATACCTGCGAGCCGAAGCGCTCTCGCGCGGCGACGATCTGGCCGCGGCGCGCGAAGCCGCCCTGAGCGTCGTCGAGCGCTATCCGAAGAGCCGGCTCGCGCCGCGCGCGCTGCTGCTCGCGGCGACCATCGACTTGCGGACCGATCAGGACGTATCGGCCCAGACCGTGCTGGTTCGTCTGATCAACTCGTATCCGAGCGCGGCCGAGGTGCCGGACGCGCTCTACCTGCTGGCGATGACGGCCGAGGCGCTCGGCCAGCTCGACGCCGCGGCGCTGACCTATCGCGACGTGCGGCTCCTGGTGCCGGCCAGCGGCTACGCCGAGGGAGCGAGCGACCGGATCGCCGTGCTGCAGGCCGCCGGCGTCCGCCTGCCGCCGCTGACGGCGGTCCAGCGCGTGGAACGCGCGGAGCGCCTGCTCAAGACCAGCGTGCCCGACGTCGCGATGAGCGAGGCGCAGAGCATCGTCGACGAGGTCAAAGAGGGCGCGGTCGTGACGCGCGCGCTGCGCGTGGTCGCCGACAGCGCGCGCAACCTCCGCCGCTACGACGTGGCGGCGCGCACCCTGGGGCTCGTCGTCGATCGCTCGTCCGCCGAGCGGCGCCCGGGGCTCAAGCTCGAGCAGGCGCGGCTCTACGTGCGCGCCAAGGATCCCGCGCGCGCGCTCACGGGGCTCGATTCGATCGGGGGCGCCGGCACCGAGGCGGAGAAGGCAGAGGCGCTTTACCTGAAGGCGCGCGTGCTCGAAGACCTCAACCGCGAGGCCGATGCGATCACGGCCTATCGCGCGGTCGCCGCGCAGTTCCCGAACCGCGAGGCGGCGGCCGCGTCGCTCTGGCGACTGGGCTGGATGGCCTGGGTGAAGCGCGACGTGTCGAGCGCCCAGAAGAGCTGGACGCGCCTGGCCGAGCTCGGCAGCGCCGGCGCCTATCGCCAGCCCGCGCTCTACTGGACCGGCCGCGCGCGCGAGCAGGTGGGAACCGCGAGCGCGACCGAGCTTTATAACCAGATCCTGGCCGAAGCGCCGCGCAGCTACTACGGGATGCTCGCCGCCGGACGACTCGGCCGCGCCGGGGAACGCGGCGTATCGGCGCAGATCGCGCTCCCGCAGGAACCGCGCGAGGCGCTGACCGACGATTCGAGCCTCGCCCGGGTCGTGCTGCTGAGACGGATCAACCTGATCGAAGAGGCCGCCTCCGAGCTGGAAGAGGCCGTCCAGGGGGCGGTGAGCGATCCCGTTCGGCTCTACGGAATGGCGAGCGTGTACATCGAGGCCGAGCGTTATCACATGGCGCTCAGGATCATGCGCCGTCACTTCCAGACCTTGGCGGCGACCGGCGATCCGTCCCTGCCGCGCGCGTTCTGGGAGATGTTCTATCCGTACGCGTGGCGCGACGAGATGCGGGACGCCGCGCAGCGTCGCGGGATCGACCCGTACCTGGTCGCCGCGGTCGTCCGCGAAGAGTCGAGCTACTACCCGAAGGCGACCTCGCCGGTGGGGGCGCGCGGGCTGATGCAGCTGATGCCCACGACCGCTCGCCTGATGTCGCCCGGCGGCGACCTCGAGGATCCCGGGTTCAACATCGAGCTCGGCACGCGCTTTCTCGCGGGGCTGATGCGCGAGTTCAACGATCCGCGGCTGGCGCTGGCGGCCTACAACGCCGGCCCCACGCGCGTACGCCAGTGGCTGAGCTCGCGGCGCAGCGACGACATCGAAGCGTTCGTGGAGCAGATCCCGTTCGACGAGACGCGCCTGTACGTCAAGAAGGTCGTGCTCTCCTGGGACGAGTACCGCCGAATCTACGGCAATCCGTGAGCCTCGATCCGCTCCTGGAGACCCCGGCGTCGTGAGGGTCGACCTGCCCTACGGCGAGAGCACCCTGACCGCGACGCTCCCGGAGCGCGCGCGTACCTTCTCGAACTCCGAGGCGCTCACTCCGCCGGCCGTCGACGACCTGCCGTCGGTGGTTCGCCACGCACTCGCGGAGCCGCTCGGGCTTTCCCGGATCGGCCAGCTCGTGAAGGCGCGCTCGCGCGTCACGATCGCGTTCGACGACGCAACGGTGCCGTCCTACGGGCCGATTCGCCGGATCGCGATCGAGGCGGTGCTCGCCGAGCTGGCGGCGGCCGGTGTCGCGCGCGGCCAGGTCAGCCTCGTCTGTGCCAACGCCCTCCATCGGAAGCTACGTCCGGCCGAGCTCGCGCGGATCATCGGCGCCGATCTGGTGGCCGAGTTCGGCGAGCGCCTGGGCTGCCACGACGCGGAGAATGTCGACAGCCTCGTCGATCTCGGCCGGACGCCGGAGCACGGCTACCCGGTCATCGTGAATCGGCTCGTCACCGAGTCCGACCTGCTCGTCTACGTGAACGCCGGCCACATGCGCGGCTTCAACGGCGGCTGGAAGTCCGTCTGTGTCGGGCTCTCGACGTACGACTCGATCCGCGTGACCCACACGCCCGACGGCATGTCGATGTCGGTGCACGGCAACCGCATGCACGCCGTGCTCGACGAGATGGGCGGCCACCTGGAGGCCCGGCTCGGTCGGCCCATCTTCAAGATCGACACCTTGCTGGCCGATCCCTTCCGGGTCACACAGGTCGTCGCCGGCTCCGTCGCCGAGGCGCGGCGCGCGACCGTGAAGGCGATGGAGAGCATGTTCCCGCCGCGGCGCGAGCAGGCGCGAGAGCGCTTCGACGTCATCGTGTACGGCGTTCCCGACGACAGCCCGTACGCGGTCTTCTCGCACGTGAATCCGATCCTCACCTTGATCTCGTCGGGCCTCGGCTACCTCGGCGGCCTCGTCGAGGCGATCGGCAAGCCGGGCTGCACGGTGATCATGGCGACGCCGGTGCCCGAGCGCTGGGATCGGGTGGCGCATCCGTCGTACCCGGAGGTGTGGGCGCGCGTGCTCGGCGGGACCCGAGACCCGCACGACATCATGCGCCGCTACGCCGACGACTACGCGCGCCGGCCGGACTACATCGAGGCCTACCGCTCGGGCTTCGGCTTTCATCCCGTCCACGCGATCTTCGCGGTCTACCCGCTCAAGCGTCTGAGCCACGTCGGGCGGGTGATCGTCGCCGCGCCGCGCGATCCCGCGATTCCGCGGCACGTGGGCTTCGAGGTCGCCGAAAGCGTCGAGGCGGCGGTCGCGCGGGCCGAGCAGATCCACGGCCCGGACTGCGCGATCGCTCACATCGAGCAGCCGCCGCCGGCGCGACCGAGCTGATGGCCCAGAAGCGTCTCGCGCTCTCGGTCCCGCTCGACGGCTTCACCCTCGCCGAACACGCCGAGATCGCGCGTGAGGCCGAGCGCCTCGGCTACCTCGACGCATGGTCGCTCGAGGCCGACGGCATCGACTGCTTCGCGCCGCTCGCGGTCGTCGGGTCGGCGACCTCGATGCGTCTCGGGACCGCGATCGCCAACGTCTACACGCGTGGGCCCGCGACCCTGGCGATGTGCGCCGCCGGTATCGCCGAGGTGGCGCCGGGGCGGTTCTGCCTCGGCATCGGCGCCGGCTCGCAGCCGATCGTCGAGTCGTGGAACGGCGGCGTGTTCAGCCGCCCGGCGACGCGCGTGCGCGAGACCGCACAGTTCCTACGGCGCGCCCTCACGGGCGAGCGCGTGGTGTTTCGCGGCGAGACCTTCTCGGTCGACGGCTTTCGGTTGACCCGGCCGCCCGAGCGGCCGATTCCGATCTACGTGGCGGCGCTACGGCCCGGGATGCTCCGCGTCGCCGGCGAGGTGGGCGACGGTGTCATCATCAACTGGCTTTCGGCCGAGGACGTGCGGAAGTCGGTCGCGGTGTGCCGCGAGGCCGCCGAGAAGGCCGGCCGCGATCCGGCGGCGCTCGAGATCACGGCGAGGCTCCTGATCAACATCGACCCGCCGAGCCCGCAATCGGAGCTCGCGGTGCGCCGCCACCTCACGGCATACCTGAACGTTCCGGTCTACCGCGCGTTCCAGGAGTGGCTCGGACGGGGTGAGGCGCTCGGGCCGATGTGGAGCGCCTGGCAGAGCGGCGACCGGAAAGCGGCGGTGGCGGCGGTGCCCGAGAGGGTCATGAACGATCTGATCATCCGAGGATCGCTGAGCGAGATCGGAGCCCACGTGCAGCGCTATCTGGACGCGGGTGTCGACACCGCGTTCCTCGCCCTCTCGACCCTCGAGCAGGACCCGGATCGACGCCGCGTGATCCAGCTCGAGGCGCTTCGCGCGCTCGCCCCGACTACGCGGCCGGCTCCGACCCGACCACGCTGACGAACGACACGCACTCGCCCGGCGCGCCGCCCAGATTGTGGGTGAGGGCCAGTTTGCGGCCGCGCGCGATGGACGCGATCTGCCGCTTGCCGGCCTCGCCCCGCAGCTGCAGCCACGCCTCGAACAGCATGCGCAGCCCGGAGGCGCCGATCGGATGGCCGAACGACTTCAGGCCGCCGTCGGGATTGACGGCTAGCTCGCCGTCGAGGTCGAACGTACCGGCGAGCACTTCCTTCCACGCCGTGCCGCGCGTGGCGAAGCCGAGGTCTTCCATCAGGACGAGCTCGGTCGGCGTGAAGCAGTCGTGCACCTCCGCCATCGCGAGCTCTTGCCGCGGGTCCTTGATCCCGGCCTGCGCGTACGCATCGACGGCCGACGCGACGACCTCGGGGAAGGTCGTGTAGTCGTAGTCCGGATCCATCGGGCCGGCGGCGGGGCCGGCGACGAACGACAGCGCCTTCACGTAGAGGGGCTTGTCGGTGTAACGGTGCGCGTCTTCCGCCCTGACGATGATGGCGGCCGCGGAGCCGTCGCTCACGCCCGAGCAGTCGAAGATGCCGAGCGGGCCCGCGACCAGCGGCGAGCAGGCGATCGTCTCCTTCGGCACTTCTTTCCGGAACTGCGCCCGCGGGTTCAGGGCGCCGTTCTTGTGATTCTTCCACGCGATGCGCGTCATCACGTCCTTCAGCGCGGCGTCCTCGACGCCGTACTTCTTGCCGTAGGCCGGGGCCAGCAGGCTGAACGTGGCGGGCGCGGTAAGGCCGGCGCGCGTGCCGTCGCCGGGGACCGGCGCGCCCGGTAGACCGGAGATGCCCGAGTCCTTCAGCTTCTCGACGCCGACCGCCATCGCGATGTCGTACGCGCCGGAGGCCACCGCGTAGCACGCGTTGCGAAACGCCTCGGAGCCGGTGGCGCAATAGTTTTCGAGCCGGCTCACGGGCTTGTAGTCGATCTTGAGCGGGCGCGAGAGCGTGAGACCCGACTGGCCGGAGTAGAGCGTGCCGAGCCAGAACGCGTCGACGTCGGAGAGCGCGATGCCCGCCGAGGCGAGCGCATCCTTGGTGGAATCGACCAGCAGATCGTTGACGCCCTTGTCCCAGTGCTCGCCGAACGGCGTGCACCCCATGCCGACGATCGCCACCCGGTCGCGGATTCCGTTGCTCGCCATCGCGTGCCCTCCTCCGGTCGCCCGATCAATAGTTGCGCGGACACCAATTCTATCAGGGCGGTCGGGAGCGCGCAGGTATGCTTTGCCCATGGCCGCGACCGAATGGAGCCGGATGATCGCGGTCGCGGCCTTCGTCGCCTCCTACGTCGGGCTGGCGCTCGGCCGCGTTCCCGGCTTCCGGATCGATCGCACGGGCGTCGCGATCATCGGCGCCGCCGTCATGGTCGCCTCGGGCGCCGTGCCGTGGACCGACGCGGTGGCCTCGGTCGACGCGCCGACCCTGGTGCTGCTGTTCGGGATGATGATCGTCACCGCGTACCTGCG
>DATEMW010000158.1:0-10341 GCA_035275385.1 Candidatus Methylomirabilota bacterium
CGCTTGACCTCGCCCTGCAGCATCAGATCGAACGCGCGATTGAGCTCGGACAGCGGCAGCCGGCGGCTGATCAGCTCGTCGAGCTTGTACTTGCCGCTCATGTAGAGGTCGATCAGCATCGGCACGTCGGTACGCTGGTGCCCGCCGCCGAACGAGCTGCCCGTGAGCACGCGCTGCTGCAGGAGCAGTGACGGATCGATCGAGAGGCGGGTGCCGGCCGGCGCGACGCCGACCACCACGCACGTGCCGCCGCGGTGCGTCGACAGGAGCGCCTGCTCCATGGTCTTCTGCATGCCCACCAGCTCGAACGCGTAGTCGACGCCGCCGCGTCCGGCCAGCGCGTGCACGCGCGCGACCGGATCCTCTTGCGAGGCGTCCACGACGTGCGTCGCGCCGAACTCTTCGGCCCAGGCGAGCTTCTGCTTCATGACGTCAACCGCGATGATCTTGCCGGCGCCAACCAGGCGCGCGGCCTGGATCGTGTTGAGGCCGACGCCGCCGCAGCCGAAGACCGCCACGGTAGCGCCCGGCTGGACTTTCGCACGGTTGAAGACCGGACCCGCGCCGGCCAGCACGCCGCAGCTCACCAGGCACACGACGTCGAGCGGCGCGTCCTTGCGGATCGGGATGACGCTCTCCTCCGGCAGCACCGAATGGGTCGCGTAGCCCGCAACTTGAAGATAGTGATGCAGACCGCGGCCGTCCTTGCGAAACCGCGGGGTGCCGTCGAACATGAACCAGCGCGGCTTGTCGCGCAGCGCGCACATCGTCGGCTGGCCGCCGATACAGAACGAGCATTTGCCGCACGACGGGATATAGCTCGAGCAGACGTGGTCGCCCTGGGCCACGGTCTCGACGCCCGGCCCCACTTTTTCCACGACGCCGGCCGCTTCGTGACCGAGCACGACCGGCAGCGGGTGAGGCGCGTCGCCGGTGATCACGTGATAGTCGCTATGGCAGACGCCGTTGGCCGCCCAGCGCACCTGCACCTCGTGGGGGCCCGGCTCGAGCAGCTCGACGTCTTCGATCACGACCGGTTTCTTCACGTCGTACAGAACGGCCGCTGAGACTCGCATGGCGCCCTTCCTTTGGCTTGAAGTGTCGCGGGGTAGTCTCGCCGAGTGTCCTGCGCTCTGCAAGCTGTCGGGTTGCCTTGGTCCCCGGGCTCGCGTAGTGTGTCGACGCGGAGGCGCGCTGACAGCGACATGAGCGGCAACGCGCGAGACCCGTACGACGCGGCTGACGGCCGCGCCGTGCCCCATCCGGTTTTAAAGAAATACTACGACAGCGAAAGCGAGCGCCGGCCGTTCGTCAAGGCGCTCTTCGACAACGCCGCGGAGCACTACGACTTCGTGTGCGACCTCGGCTCACTCGGCTCCGGCCGCTACTACAGGCGCTGGGTACTGCTGCAGTCCGGGTTGCGCGCCGGCATGAAGTTTCTCGACGTCGCAACGGGCACCGGCGTGATCGCCCAGGGCGCCACGCGCATCCTGCGCGAGCCCGGTGCGGTGGTCGGGCTCGATCCGAGCGTCGGCATGCTGCGGCAGGCGAGGAAGGCGATCACGGTGCCGCTGGTCCAGGGCACGGTCGAGGAGCTTCCGTTCACGAACGATCACTTCGATTTTCTCTGCATGGGCTACGCGCTGCGCCACGTCGCCGATCTCGGCGTTGCGTTCCGCGAGTGTCTGCGCGTCCTGAAGCCGGGCGGCCGCGTGCTGATCCTCGAGATCACCCTGCCGCGCTCGACGCTGGGCCAGCGCTTCTTCCGTGTCTACTTCGAGAGCATCCTGCCGCGCGTCACGCGCCTGAGCACCGGCAGCGCCAAGGCCGAGCTCTTGATGAAGTACTACTGGGACACGATCGCCAACTGCGTGGCGCCGGAAAAGATCCTGAGCGTGCTCGAGTCGAGCGGGTTTGCCAGGATCGAGCATCGGGTGCGCGGCGGGCTCTTGAGCGAGTACATCGGCATCAAGACGGCCTGATCGGCCGCTCTCACGTACGATCAGCGGATCGCCATCTCCGTCGGCGCGACGCCCCGCAGCCCGTAGCGGCCCATGAACTGTAAGAGGCCGCGGCTGTAGCGCCTGAGCGTGCCCATTCCCGAGGCCTGCAGCGCGATGTGGCGCTCGATGTGGTTCTGGGCCGCGACCTTGAAGGTGTTCGTGCCCGCGGCCATCCAGTCGCGTCCGGCGCGGAAGAGCGCCGCCATCCGGCCATCGTAGAACGTCGCGACCAGGTCGAGCCACGCGGTGAGCATCGCGTCTTGCCGGGCCACGTACGGCCGGAGCGCCGCTTCGAGCTCGGCGGGCGACGGCGCCTCGGTCTTCGCGAACGGCGCCAACCCTTCGGCCACGAGCTCCGCCGAGCGCAGCGCCAGATAGACGCCGGGCGAGAGCATCGGATCGACGAAGCCGAACGCGTCGCCGAGCATGACCCAGCCGGGGCCGAGGCCGCGGTGCGAGATCAGCTGATAGTTCGCGTACGTCGCGACCGACGTGACGCGCTTGCTGCCGGCGGCGATCGTCGACAGCCACCAGTCCGTGGCGATCGCGCGCTCGAGCCGCTCGGCCGGGCTCGCGCCGAGCTTGGCGGCGTCGTCGCGCCCCAGCACGATGCCGATCGAGAGCCGCTCCTGCAGCGGAATGCACCAGCTCCAGCCGGCGTCGAGCCGCCGGATCAGCACCTGACCGGGATCGTCGTCCCACGTGAAATTCTCGAAGTGGGCGAAGTGCGCCACGTCCTTGCGCGGTCCCAGATGGGCGCCGATGCCGAGGGCACGGGCGCCGAGCCGGGCGCGCCCGGTCGCGTCGACGACGAGATCGGGCTGGCGGCCTTCCAGCGACGGCGCCGCGGCCAGGGTCTCGGGCGCTAGAGCGAGCTCGCGGCCGCTGTCGGCTGCCGGCTCGAGCCGTGCGTGCACCATCGCGCGCTCGACCCCGCTGGCGACCGCGCGCGCCAGCACCGCGTCGTCGAACTGCGGCCGCGGGATGTTGTAGGCGTACGGAAAAACGCCCGGCGCGAATCGCGCGAAGGAAAAGCTGAAGCGGTCGCTCTCGGACCAGATGAACGACACGCCCGGCTTCACGCGGCTGAAGCTGGCGGTCTCCTCCTCGAGGCCGAGGCGCTGGAGGAGGGGGACGACTGCCGGCACCAGCGATTCGCCGACCAGGAGCTCAGGGCGTCGGCCGTCGTCGAACAAGGTGACCTCGGCGCCCTGACGCGCCAGCAAGATACCTAGCGCTGCGCCCGAAGGACCGGAGCCGACGATCGCGACTTTCATCGACGGATTTTCCCGCTCGGGGTACGAGGCACGGCGTCCACGACGGTGAACTCTACCGGCACCTTATACGACGACAGCGCGCGGGCGCAATGCGACCTCAGACCGTCGAGGTCGCACCCGGCTTCCACGGCGACCTCGGCGTACGGCACCTCGCCCATCCGCGCGTGCGGGCGGCCGAAGACGCGCGATTCCTTGATGCCGGGGAACTGGTTGATGCAGTCCTCGACTTCCTCGGGGAAGAACTTCAGTCCGGCGACCAGGATGAGCGCCTTTTTCCTGCCCTTGAGATGCAGCGCTCCCTTCCGGTCGAGAAACCCGAGGTCGCCGGTGAGGAACCAGTCGTCGACCGCGATCTGCTCGCGCAGCCGCCACGGCGAGTAGTAGGCCGAGAAGAGCCCGCTGCCGCGTACGGCGATCTCGCCCAGGGTCTCTGCCGGCAGCACGGCGCCTTCGTCGGAGAGCACGGCGATGTCATAGCCCGGGACGGGCCGGCCCACGGAAGCGGCGGGAAGCCCTTCGTTGCCGAGATTGATGCACGGCAGCCCGGCCTCGATGATCCCGTACGCCTGGCCGACGGGCACACCATAGACCGACTCGAAGCGCTCCATCACGAGCGATGAGATCGGCGCCGCGGTCGAGAGTGTCACGCGGATGCTCGAGAGCGGCCCGCTCGGTCCGAGGTTCGCCATGCGCTCGAAGTGCAGCGGCGCCGCGTAAAGCACGCTGGCCTTCAGGCGCCGGGCGCCGTCGACGATCGCCTTCGGCAAGGTATCGGCGCACAAGAGGATGTGAGAGCCGGCGCGGACGTACGCGGTGATCGTGACCGCGAAATGATAGGCGAGCGGCAGCACCCAGAGGATTCGATCTTCTTCGCTGAACTTCAGCACCCGGTCGGAGGCCTCGACGCGCGCCAGGGTGGCCTCGTGCGAGAGCACCACGCCCTTGCTGCGCGCCGTCGTCCCCGACGTGAAGCGGATGAACGCGGCGTTGAGCTTCCCGAACTCGGCCGGCGCCTCCGCGCCGCGGTCGATCCACTGGAAGGCGTAGCCGTCGCACTCGCCGCCCTTCACGACCGCGCGGCGCGCGGATTCGTCGGCGTGCCCCGGCGCGCCGGGGAGCGGCGCGGCCTTCGGCCAGGCGAAGCAGCCGTTGAGCTGCACCTCGCGGACGATCTCGGCGATCTCGCTGGGCGTGAGGTTGCTGGCGAGCGGAACGAAACAGGCGCCCGCGGCGAGCAGGCCGAACGCGGCGGGAAGGTACGTGAGGTCGTTCGGCGCCAGGAGCCCGATCCGCTGGCCGGGCTCCACGCCTTCGGCCTTGAGGAATGCGGCGACTCGCTCGGCCTCGCGGGCGAGCTGACCGTAGCTCACGGACCGGCCCGAGCGCACGTCGGTGATGGCGCGGCGCGGCGAGTGACGCTCGGCCGTCGCGAAGAGCAGGTCGGCGAGATTCATGGCGCCTCCGCCCGGCGCGCCGCCGCGCGGCCGACTGCCTCGCCGGTCGCCAGGCAGGTGCCGATCACGCGCGCCGAGCCGAGCGCCTCGTGGGTGGCGCTCATGCACCGGCCGGCGACGAAGAGGTTGTCCACGTCGCGCGCCTGCAGGCAGCGCAGCGGGATATCGTAGTGGGCGCCGTCGTCGAGCCACTCGTACGTCGCGCCCAGCCGCCCCTCCTCCCAGAGCTCGATCGGCCAGCTGGCGCGCGCGACGCCGTCGTCGAACTTCCTGGCGCCCAGCACGTCGTCGCGGGTGAGCTGGTAGCGCCCGACCACGCGCCGGCTCTCGCGCACGCCGACCTGCGGCGCCGCGTGCGAGACGAACGCGCGGGAGAACGCGGGCAAGGTCTTCAGGAACTCGGCGACCGCGAGCGCGCGCTTTCGCGCTTCCTGCTCGGCGACGGTCAGAAAATCTCGGCTCGCCGGAAGCTCCTCTGCGATGCCGCTCAAGGTGAGCTTGCAGACGATCTCGCCGGGCTGCGGTGAAGCGCCCAGCGCCAGGTTCGCGGCCCCCTTGGGCAAGCGTCCCTCCTGTTCGGCGGTGACCAGCGATCGCAGCAGCGCCACCCGCGGCCCCGATCCCAGGGCCTCGGTGTCGACGTGCTGCAGGACGAAGACGAGCGACGGCAGCTGGCGCTCGGAGAGCGGCGCGGTCGCGGTGGCGGCGCCGGCCAGGTGCGACACGACGGCGTCGCCGCTCGCGTCGACGACGACTCGCGCGGCCAGGGTGAGCGCGCGCTCCCACGTCGCCACCCGGACGCAGTCGATGCGGCCGGCGGGCGCGTCGAGCCCGGTGACGAACGAGTGCAGGTACACGTCGAGCCCCGGCGCCGTCGTGGTGAGCTCGTCGGCCAGGCACGCGAACGCGAATGGCGTGTAGGGCAGGACGAACGTGCGGCCGCGGCGTATCGGCGGAGCACAGCCGGGCATGGCCGCGAGCTTGCGCGCGACGTCGTCGGCGAGCCCGGGGTTGAGCGGCTCGGGCGGCCCGTCGGCCGACGTCCGATAGAGGCCGCAGATCGTGCTCACCATGCCCGCCGTGGCCATGCCGCCCAGGAAGCCGTAGCGCTCGACCAGGGCGGTACGGGCGCCCGCGCGCGCGGCCGACACGGCGGCGGCCAGCCCCGCGGCGCCGCCGCCGACCACGACCACGTCGTAGCTCAGCGAGCCGGACGCCATTGCATGCCCTGGCGAACGCCCTCGATGATGCGCGTGACCTCCTCCTCCTTCATCGCGCCCTCGACCCAGGATACGACCAGGTTGTTCCGGATCCCGCAACGGTTGAAGAATACGCCGACACCGGGCCGCGGTAGCACGGCCGGCGCGTGGTAGGCGTTGACGACCCGGCGGCCGAACAGCTTCTCCAGCGCCGGCGGAAAATCGGCCAGATCGGCGCAGTTGAACGAGAAGGTCTCCCGCGTCGCGGTGCCCGGCAGATCGCGGAGCATCAGCGACACCGGGCGATACTTCAGAAACTCCATCGCCACCGCGCTGGCGTCGATCTGCCCGTCGCGCAGCGCCTCGGTCATCTGGTCGCGCAAGGTCCGCGTCAGCGCGGCCACGTCGCTCGTCTCCGAAGGCTTGAATCGAGCGAAGTGGAACGCGAGCACGTTGCCGAACGTCGCGCCCGGCTCGCCCTTGGGCCGCAAGTCGACCGAGACGGGCACCAGAAACGGCACGTCGGGCAACCCGCGCCGGCGCCAGAGATCGGCCATGGTGCGTCCGACCAGCGCCAGGCGCCAGCAGATCTCACGTGTCGAGTGCACGCCGCCCAGACCGTGGTCGTCGCCGACGAAGCTGGCCTGCTCGAAGCGGATGAGGCCGGGATGCGCCAATCCCGAGCCCGGTGAGACCGGCGATTCGGGCACGAGCGCGCGCATGTACCGCTGACTCTGCCGCCCGAGCCGCCCGCGCTCCTTGAGCGGCCGCGGGTCCGGCTCGGTCGCAAAGGCCGGCGGGGTGCCGCCCCACGGCGCGCGCCCGTCGACCTCGTCGAGATGCGCGAGGTGAGCCAGGAAGTTTTGCGCTCCGCGCGGGTCCATCAGCGGATGAAACCACGTGAGCACCAGGGTGCTCTGCGGCACCGCCGCATCGCTCATGGTGTCGAAGATCGCAACCCGCATTGGTGGCTCGACGCGCGGATCGATCACGCGGTTGAGCTCGGCTTCGAGGAGGCCGTGAAGGGCATCCGGCGTCATCAGGCGCCGATAGCGCAGGGCCGGCCCCTCGGCCGCCGCATTCACCGGCGCGGCCCAGTGAAGCTGTCCCCACGGAAACGGGCGGCGCAAACGCGAGGCCGGCCAGGGGCAGAGCTCGACGAAGCACTCGAGCGCCCGGGCGATGCGCGCCGGATCGAGCGGCCCGTCACAGTGCACGACCATGAGGGTGTTGTTGCTGACGCGCTCGCGCTTCCAGAGCGCTTGCATCGCGACCAGGACGAGATCGGCGCCGCGAAGCGGGAGCCGGGTGACCGGTGTCGTGCTCACGCGCTCCGTCGGCAGATGTAGGTCGCGAAGGCGCGCGCGGTTCGGATGTTGTCCGCGACGAGATCCTCGTCGGGCATCCAGAAGCCGTAGTGCGCCTCGATGAAGAGGAGCACCTTCAGCAGCGCCATCGAGTCGAGTCCCGCCAGCTCGAGATCGTCGTCGGGTCGCACCGGACGGCTGCGCGCCATGATCGTGGCGTTGATGAACTCCGTCACAGCCCTGGCGACCTCTTCGGGATCGAGCCGGGAGAGATTCCCGGTGGACATGATCACCGCTCACTATCCTCATGCGGCTCTTACTTTGCAAGTGTTACGAAATGTCGCCGAGCGCCCGTGCGTCTAAGGGTCAGGAGGTACGGGAATGAGGCTCGGCAAAGGCAAGATCATCAGGCTGTCCGTGCTGGGCTTACTGTCGGGATTGACGCTCGCCGCCCCCGCGCAGGCCCAGTGGCACGACGAGCACCGCGGGCCCGTCTGGCGCGACGATCACGCGCGATTCGACCATCGGGCGTGGGTGCGGCGAGACGATTGGCATTTCGACCGGGGGCGGGGCTGGCGGTTCGAGCATCGCCCGGGCGTGTGGTCGCCCTACTACGTCTGGTGGTGGACCGGCGGGCACGTGGTGATGCTCGCGTCGCCCACGGTGACCGTCGTGAACTATCCCACCGGCCGTTACGAGCTTCGGGGCGACGGGGTCACCGTTCCCTACTACTGGGCCTGGGTGCCGGCTCAGGCATACATCGCCGCGCCTCCGCCGCCCGCCGTTCCGGCCGCGCCCGACATGGCGCCGGTGGGCTCGCCGCCGCCTCCGCCCCCGGCAGCGGGATAGCGGGGCGCGGCCGCGATCAGGCCGTGAGATGAACCAACTGCTCCTGCAAAGGAGGATCATATGCTTCGTCGTCTGGGCGTGATGTTCCTGCTCGCGTGCGTCGTGTCGATCAGCACCGCGGGTTGTCTCCTGGTGCCGGTGCCGGTGGGCGGCGGCTACCATCATCATCGCGGTCGCTGGTAGTCGCTTCGGTCGCTCGTAGCCGCTCGTCACACCCGCAGCCTCCCGATTCTTGGGGGGCTGCGGGCACGTTCGGGGCTCGCACCGCTCGAGGTCGCGCGGCCGACTTGACTCGCTTCGCTCGTCGGCGCTAGGAAGGAGAGCCATGAAGCGAGCCCGAGCGCGCGTGTCCAAGCCCAAGGCCGGTCCGTTCGACGGCTATCGTCGCCGCGAGGTTCCCAGGCCCGATCCCGAGCTCACCGAAGTGGGGCCCGGCACCCCCTGCGGCGAGTACCTGCGCCGGTTCTGGCAGCCGGTCGCGTTCGCGCGCGACCTCACGGAGACGCCGCTGAGGGTGCGAATCCTCGGCGAGGAGCTCGTGGTCTTCCGCGATCGCGGCGGGCGGGTCGGCGTGCTGCACTTGCACTGCGCGCATCGCGGCACGTCGCTCGAGTTCGGGATCCCGCTCGAGCGGGGCCTGCGGTGCTGCTATCACGGCTGGGTGTACGACGTCGACGGACGGTGTCTGGAGACGCCGGGCGAGCCCGCCGGCAGCCGCCTCAAGGAGCGCATCTGGCAGGGCGCCTATCCCACGCACGAGTTCGCCGGGCTCGTGTTCGCCTATCTCGGACCGCCCGACCGGCGCCCCGCGTTTCCCGTGTACGACAGCTACGAGGTGCCCGGCTACACGCTGATGCCCGCCGCGAAGTTCACCTTGCCGTGCAACTGGCTCCAGGTGAAGGACAACAGCATGGACCCGGTGCACACGGCGTTTCTCCACGCGCTCAGCAGCGGCTACCAGTTCACGCCGGCATTCGGCGCCGTCCCCGAGCTCGACTGGAAGCTCACCGACGCCGGCATGGTCTATCTCGCGACGCGACGCGTTGGCGATCTCGTGTGGGTCCGCGTCTGCGACTTCATGCCGCCGAACGTGCATCAGTTCACGCGCGAGATCGAGGAAGCCAGAGAGCCCAAGCCGGCAAGCCGGCCCGTGATCATCCGCTGGGCCGTGCCGAACGACGACACGCACACGACCAACTTCGAGCTCGCGCAGGTGGATCCGGCGTGGGGGCTCACACACGAGCAGGTGAGCCGGCCCGGCTTCGGCCAGTCCGACGACCGCCCGTACGGAGAGCGGCAGCGCTTTCCGGCCGATTTCGACGCGCAGTCGAGCCAGCGCACGGTCGCGGTCCACGCGCTCGAGAACCTGGCGTCGACGGATCGCGGCGTCATCATGCTGCGGCGCATCCTGCGCGAGGGCATCCGCGCGGTGGCGCGCGGCCGCGACCCCTACGGGACGAAGTGGCCGGAGGGCAAGGCGATCCCGACGTTCACGCAGGACCTCGTGCTGCATGTGCCCCCGGCGCCGGGCGCAGAAGCCGATCGGAAGCTACTACGCGCGACGGGACGATCGGTGATCGCGAACGGGCGCGGCTAGAGCCGCGCTTCGTCGATCTTGAGGCCGAGCCAGTAGCGACCCACCAGCTCGTAGTGCGTGAGGCGCCCCTGCAGGTGCTGCGTGATCACGTGGATGTCCTGGAAGTGGCGCTGGAGCAGGTGGTCTTCGTACGCGGCGGTCGCGCCCGAGGCGTTGTAGATGCTGTCGATGATCTGGGCCGCCAGGCGGATGCCGTGCGTCGTGGCCAATCGCAGGTTCGCGCGATGCTCGAGCGTGAGCGCGTTGTTCACGCTGGCGGCCCATGCCTCGCGCACCGCCTCGAGGAGAAACGCGCGGCCCGAGCGCAAGGCCGCCTCGGCCTGGCCGACCGTCATCTGGATCATCGGCTGCTCGCGTAGTAAGGTCGGCATCGCGCGCGGCGTCTTCGCGCCGGCCAGCTCGCCGAACGTCTCCAGGCACGTGCGCGACATCCCGAAGGCCACGGCCGCGTCGCCCGAGGCGAACAGCAGGGTTCGCGGGATGCGATAGAGCGGCGCGTCCTCGATCAGCGGCGCGGTCTGCGAGAGCACGGTGCGCTCGGTCGGTACGAACACGTCCTTCACCGTGAAGTGGTGCGTACCCGTGCCGCGCATCCCGCGCGTGTGCCAGGTGTCGAGCAGCTCGGCCTCGCGGACCGGCACGAACATGTAGCGCG